>NZ_JBFUCA010000257.1:0-5925 GCF_056405475.1 Polaromonas sp. P1_G4 | reverse complement strand
TGCTGGAGATGCTGCACGCGCAACCCGACCTCGAAACGCTGGTTATAGCCGTCGGCGGTGGCGGCCTGATTGCCGGCATGGCCACGGCGGCCAAGGCGATCAAGCCCGGCATTGAAATCATCGGTGTGCAGACCTCGCGCTTCCCGGGCATGGTCAACGCCATCAAGGGCACCCGGCACCCCCAGGGCACCAGYACCATCGCCGAGGGCATTGCGGTGGGGACGCCGGGCGTCATCCCGCAGGCCATCATCGCGAAGCTGGTCGACGACCTGGTGCTGGTGGACGAGGGCGATATCGAGCAGGCCATGGTCATGCTGCTAGAGATCGAGAAAACCCTGGTCGAAGGTGCCGGCGCGGCCGGGCTGGCGGCGCTGTTGAAGTACCCGGAGCGTTTTGCGGGTAAGAAGATCGGCCTGGTGCTGTGCGGCGGCAACATCGACCCGCTGCTGCTGGCGGCCATCATCGAGCGCGGCATGGTGCGCGCCGGGCGCCTGGCCCGCATCAAGGTCAGCGTGCGCGACATTCCGGGCTCATTGGCCAAGATCACCGCCACCGTGGCCGACGCCGGGGCCAATATCGATGAGGTGCATCACCAGCGCGCCTTCACCATGCTCTCGGCCCAGAACGTGGAGATCGAGCTGGTGATCCAGACACGCGGGCGCGACCATATCCAGCAGGTGCTGGCGGCACTGAATATGGCCGGCTTTGAGGCTTCAGAGCAGCACTAAGCTAAGACCCTAGTTCCAGCCGATCACCTCAAAGCCCTTTTCGCTCAGGCAACGCTGCACAAAGCTACGGTAGGTGCTGTTGGGTTTGTCGTTGTGAAACGCACCTGACACCGCACCCGCAGAGCCGCCCACGGCGGCGCCCGCGGCGCCGGAACGCAGTACGCCTTCGCCGCCGCGCCCGGTGATCAGCGCGCCCACCGCCGAAGCCACACCCCCGACGGCTGCGCCTTCACCGGCACGCCGGCCGACTTCGTTGGTGCTTTGCGACGGGCTGAGCCCGGCGGCCGACGCCCGTGACATGCAGGCGCTGGCCTCCGCCTGGCCTTGCGCGTCACCTACCCGGTTAAGGGTGGCGTTGGGATACAGCACGGGCTTTGCCGAGGCGCTGTTGGGACCGCCGGAAGCGCATGCCGACAACAGGGCCAGGGCGGACAAGGCGGCACCGGCCTGGAAAAAACGGAACCGCTGCTGAGGCGCGAAATGGGCTGGGGATTTCATGTATTCCTTCCACAAATAAGCATGGCAAAGGGTACCGCAAGCCAGGCGCCGGGCATCTTTGTCGCCCGCATCTTCGTGTAACCATCTTCATGCGGGTAAAATCTGCGAAGAGTCTCAAGCATTTCAGGAATCACCCCCATGTCCAGTCCAGCCAGCCACACCACCAATGCAGCCCACGACAGCGCCACCCCCGCCCAGGAGCAGGATGCCGTCGACGCGATCGTTCCGTTGATCCCCATTGTTCTGCCCGTGGTGGGCGGCGTGCTGATGTTCCTGCTGGCGTTTATCGCCATCTACATGGCCTGAAAGCCCCCGCTTTCACCCCAAAAGTCCGCATCTCGCGGACTTTTTTGTTTCCAGGCTCCGTGCCCTCTCCCATCTCTCTCGGCCATCTTCAGCCTGTTCATCGAAGAACCAGCCTGAAATTGCGGGCCGAAACGACCGTCCCGGCATTCTTCGCCCCGATGTCATGACTGCCGGAACCCCGGTGTAGCCTATGCATAACCTCATGCCGGTTATGCATAACTTTTGCCTGTAACTTACAGGTAACTCGCGCCGATCTTCTTAAAATGAATTGACTGGCCGACCCGTGGAAGATGAAAAGCAGCCTCACGCTGCCGCTTTTTGTCATTGCGCCGCAGCACTTTTGAAGCTTGCGCACCGCCCGCCGACCGGGACTTGTTTGTTGTGCAAAGGGAAGCTTCCAAGCCTTATTCCGATAAACGTCTCCGTGTCGCAACCACCCAGGTTGCCGCGCGACGTTTCCCGAAATAACGCTTTTTAACTTTGGAGTTTTTTCGATGAACCATCCCGCGATGCAAGGGCTTAACCTCAACACGCCCCCCTACGTCAAGAATGCCAAACTGATTGCCTGGGTCGCCGACATGGTGGCCCTGTGCAAGCCCGACAACATTTACTGGTGCGACGGCAGCGACGCCGAGTACCAGCGCCTGTGCCAGCAACTGGTCGACGCCGGCACCTTCAAAAAACTCAACGAAGCCAAGCGCCCAAACAGCTTCCTGGCCTGCTCCGACCCGACTGACGTGGCGCGCGTGGAAGACCGCACCTTCATCTGCTCGGCCAAAAAGGAAGACGCCGGCCCGACCAACAACTGGATGGCGCCCGCTGAAATGCGCAGCACGCTGCAGCCCCTGTTTGATGGCTGCATGAAGGGCCGCACCATGTACGTGGTGCCTTTCAGCATGGGCCCGCTTGGCTCACCCATCGCGCACATCGGCATTGAACTGTCCGACAGCCCTTACGTGGCCGTCAACATGAAGATCATGACGCGCATGGGCAAGGCCGTGTTTGACGTGCTCGGCCTCGACGGCGAGTTTGTCCCCTGCGTGCACACCGTGGGCGCACCACTGGCCGAAGGCCAGCAAGATGTGAAGTGGCCTTGCAACAAGACCAAGTACATCGTCCATTACCCCGAGACGCGCGAGATCTGGTCCTATGGCTCCGGCTATGGCGGCAATGCGCTGCTGGGCAAGAAATGCTTTGCGCTGCGCATCGCCTCCAACATGGGCCGCGCCGCTTCGCAAGACGGTTCCGGCAACCCGGGCTGGCTGGCCGAGCACATGCTGATCCTGGGCGTGACCTCGCCCGAAGGCAAGAAATACCACGTCGCTGCGGCCTTCCCCTCGGCCTGCGGCAAGACCAATTTCTCGATGCTGGTGCCGCCGGCAGGCTTTGAAGGCTGGAAAGTCACCACCATTGGCGACGACATCGCCTGGATCAAACCCGGCAAGGACGGGCGCCTCTACGCCATCAACCCGGAAGCCGGCTACTTCGGCGTGGCGCCGGGCACCAACATGCTGACCAACCCCAACTGCCTGCGCAGCCTGGACAAAAACGTGATCTTCACCAACGTCGGCCTGACCGACGACGGTGACGTCTGGTGGGAAGGCATGGAGCAGGACGCCCCCGGCAAGGCATTGCCGGCGCACCTGATCGACTGGCAGGGCAAGGACTGGACGCCACAGATCGCCAAGGAAACCGGCGCCAAGGCCGCCCACCCCAATTCACGCTTTACCGTGGCCGCCACCAACAACCCGGCGCTGGACCCGGCCTGGAACGACCCTGCCGGCGTGCCGATTGACGCCTTCATCTTCGGCGGCCGCCGTTCCAACACCGTGCCGCTGATCACCGAAGGCCGCAACTGGGTGGAAGGCGTGTACATGGCCGCCACCATGGGCTCCGAAACCACGGCCGCCATCACCGGCCAGGTTGGCGTAGTGCGCCGCGACCCGTTCGCGATGATCGCTTTTGCCGGCTACAACATGGCCGACTACTTCCAGCACTGGCTCAATGTGGGCCAGAAGCTGGAAGCCTCCGGCGCCAAACTGCCCAAGATCTTCACGGCCAACTGGTTCCGCAAAGGCGAAGACGGCAAGTTTGTCTGGCCCGGCTACGGCGAAAACATGCGCGTGCTGAAGTGGATGATCGATCGCATCGAAGGCAAGGGCCAGGGCGTCGAGCACATTACCGGCGTCAGCCCCCGCTACGAAGACATGAACTGGACCGGCCTTAACTTCAGCGCCGAGCAGTTCAAGACCGTGACCAGCATCGACAAGGCCGCCTGGCAGAAAGAGCTGGAGCTGCACGCCGAACTGTTCAAGCAACTCGAACATCACCTGCCGAAAGAGCTGGAGGAGACCAAAGCCGCGATCGAGCGCCGCCTGGCCGCCTGACCGGCACGCCACGCGCGGGGGCGTTTCGCACAACCTGCGGTACGCCTCATTCCTGGTGCAGTGACTGCGCCAAGGCAAAAAAAAGCCACCGATCCGGTGGCTTTTTTTGTGGGCCGCTGCAAAGAGCGGCGCGGCGTAGAGGCGCCTGGCGCTTAGATGTAGCTGCGGTGGTAAGCCCGCAGTTCCGCACCACCAAGGCGGCGGGCGCGCTGTGACAGACCGGCTGGAGCAGATACCTCATCAACCACAGCTTCAGCAGCGGCAACTTTCGTGTCGGCCTGGCTGCGCAGGAAAGCCTTCAGTTCTGCACCGCCCAGACGGAGGGCGCGCTGTGTCAGGCCGGCCGGAGCGGACACCACGGCTGCGGGGGCAGCAACAGCCTCTTCAACGGCGACTTGCTGACGGGCCATTGCAACTTGCAGGTCGGCCATCACGCGGGGATCGTTCTTGGCGGCTTGCCACAGGCGCTGGTCGGCGCGGGCTTCGGCCAGGCTACGCGACCAGGCGTCCAGGCCGACCTTGAGGCTGACGGCTGCATTGCGCGCAGCGCCGGCGAAAATCGCCAGGACAGCAAAAGCGACAGCCCAGAGGCCGATCCACATGACCAGCAGGTGGCCTTCGGCGACGCTGTCCATCACCTGATAAGCCACCACCATCACGGCGGCCGCAACAGCGGACAACAGCAGCGTGGCCAACCCGCGGGTGCCGGAAAAAGCACCGCCCAGCTGGCGTACGGCACCAAAGGCCGACTCAGCGCGGACAACGCCGGGGTGCTGTGTGGAATATTTGATATTGACGAAGCTGGTCATGGTGAACTCCCTTTGGGTTAACTCCGCTGAACCAAAATTGCAGCGGGTAAGGGGATATTAGGGTTACCACTGATGTTATTCAACTTTATCTTTATGATGTGATTCATTCATATTGGTGATAACCTGAGGTTTTCCGCCCTCTTTTCACCTTCTTTTCACCCTTCAACACCCGCCCCAAGCCCTTGACCCCCCTCAATTTCCGGACCCTGGACCTCAACCTGCTTCGCGTGTTCGACGAAGTAATGGCTGAGCGCAGCCTGACCCGGGCGGCGCGCAACCTGTCGCTGACGCAGCCGGCTGTCAGCAACGCCCTGCGCCGGCTGCGTGAAACCCTGGGCGACGAGCTGGTGCAGCGCAGCGGCCAGGGCATGGCGCCCACCCCGCGCGCCGTGGCGATCTGGCCGRCCGTGCGCGAAGCCCTGCAGCAGTTGCAGGAGTCGCTGGTGCCCAACGAATTCGTGCCCGGCGAAGCCACCACCATCTTTGTGCTGGCCATGGCCGATGCCACCGCGGCTGAATTGATTCCCGGCCTGGTGGAAACACTGGACCAGGAAGCGCCCGGTGTCTCAATTCGCGTGATTCCATTGACCACACGCGACCCGCGGCGCCTGCTGGACGAGGAACTGTGCGACCTGGCGGTCGGCTACTTTCCCTCGGTGCTGGCCGACCTGACGGCCGGCGCGCAAAGCGGCGAGCCCTTGCCCTTTTTGCACCAGCGGCTGTATGACGGCGAATACGTCTGCGTCATGCGCAAAGACCACCCGCTGGCTACCGGCCCCTTCACACTGAGCAAGTTCTGCGCGGCGCGCCACATGCTGGTGAGTTTTTCGGGCCGGCCCTATGGTTTCGTCGACGAAGCCCTTGCCTCCCTGGGCCGGGAACGGCATGTGGTGCTGACGGTCAACCAGTTCTTCACGGCGGGGCGGGTGGTGGCCAACTCGAATTTGCTTACTGTGCTGCCGCGGCATTTCGTCGGGGTGACGGGCATTGCCGACCAGCTGGTGCTGCGCCCCCTGCCGTTTGACGTGTCACCGGTGCACGTGGATACCCTGTGGCACCGGCGTTCGCAACAACGCAGCGCGCATGTGTGGTTGCGGCAGGTGCTGGTGCGTGCGGCCGACAGGGCGTTTTTGGCCTGAAGCCCCTGACCCACCCAAAGGACTGGCCAGCCTGGCTATCCGAAGAGACGTCTACACA
>NZ_JBFUCA010000256.1:0-5958 GCF_056405475.1 Polaromonas sp. P1_G4 | reverse complement strand
ACGCTACAGTATGTCGAACAGTCGATCGCACACTGGGTTATGTCTTCCGGCGCCATGGTCGTCATGGTGCCTTGCCCCACGGGCAGCACGCAGCGCGGCGACGTTACATACGAACACTATGCACAGTGGCTGGACGGCCTGGTGCTGCACGGCGGCGCCGACGTCTGGCCCGGCAGTTACGGCGAGGAGCCGCTGGAAGAAAAATGGTCGGGCGACCGTGTGCGTGACGAATACGACAAGGCACTGGTAGCCGCGTTTGAAAGAGCCGGCAAACCGGTGTTTGGCGTTTGCCGCGGCCTGCAATTGCTCAATGTTGCATTCGGCGGCACGCTCTACCAGGACATCAATACGCAGGTGCCTGACTCCTTCGTTCACCGCGACGCCGTCACTTACGACCAGAACTTTCACAGCGTGAACATCGTGCAGGGCTCCAGGCTTTCCGCCATGTACCCCGGCGTGGAGCGCGTGCGCGTCAACAGCATCCACCACCAGGGCATCAAGGATTTGTCACCCGAGTTTGAAGCCGAGGCTTTCAGCGTGGACGACGGCATCGTGGAAGCGATACGCCGCAAGGACAAAACCAAGAGCTATATCGCCGCCACCCAGTGGCATCCCGAATTCCACAAACCCGGCTCCGACACGATTGACGACGCCGCCGTACTCGATGATTTCCTCACCGCCGTAGCGGCGGCCAAAAGCAAAGCCAACAAACATGACCAAACTCGCCATTCATAACCCCGCCACAGGTGAGATGATCACCGAACTGCCTGCGGACGACGCGGCTTCCGTCGCTGCCAAGGCAAAGCAGGCGCGCACCGCGCAGGCTGCGTGGGCCGCCGTGCCGGTGGCCGAGCGCAAGACCTGCATCACGCGCTTTCGTGCCGGCATCGTTGCAGAGCTCGATACCCTGGCGGCCGTCATGACGCGAGAAACCGGCAAGCCGATCAAGATGTCACGCAATGAACTCAACGGCCTGCTGGGCCGCATTGATTTTTTCCTGGCAGAGCTTGACGCGTCCACGACCACACAGACCGTGTTTTCCGATGGCGGCATGACCGAGCAGATCGAGCACACACCGCTGGGCGTGGTCGCCAATATTTCGGCCTGGAACTACCCCTGGTTTGTCGGCGGCAATGTATTCATTCCCGCGCTCCTGACTGGCAATGCCGTGCTTTACAAGCCCTCTGAATATGCGGCCATGACGGGCCAGGCCATCGCGCGCCTGCTGCATGCGGCCGGTGTTCCGCAAGATGTGTTTGTGCTGCTGATCGGCGGCGGCGCAGTCGGTGCGGCGCTGATGGAGCAGCCGGTGGACGGCCTCTTTTTCACCGGCTCCTACGCCACCGGGGCAAAGATCGCAAAAGCCATCGGCCCGCGCATGGTCAAGCTCCAGCTGGAGCTGGGCGGCAAGGACCCGACTTACGTCTGCGAAGACGCCAACCCCCAGGCCGCCGCCGAGTCGCTGGCCGACGGCGCGATGTACAACACCGGCCAGAGCTGCTGCTCGGTTGAGCGTATCTACGTGCATGAAAAAATTTACGACGCGTTCGTCACCGCCTTTGTAGACACCGTGAAGACCTTCAAGACCGGCGACCCGATGAGCGAAGACACCTACATCGGCGCCATCACCCGCGCGCCGCAGCTAGAGGTGTTGGATGCCCAGGTCGCCGATGCCAAAGCCAAAGGGGCGACCCTGCTGGCAGGTGGCAAGCGCGGCGCTGGACCCGGCACCTGGTATGAACCCACGGTGTTCAGCAACGTCAACCACAGCATGGAGCTGATGCGCGAGGAAAGCTTCGGGCCGGTCATCGGCATCCAGAAGGTATCGGGCGATGCAGAAGCCGTCAAACTCATGAACGACACACGCTACGGCCTGACCGCCGGCGTCTTCACGCCAGACGAAAAGCGCGCCAGGACGCTGCTGTCCCAGGTCAACGCCGGCAGCGTCTACTGGAACTGCTGCGACCGCGTCAGCCCGCGTTTGCCCTGGAGCGGCTACGGTGATTCCGGTGTGGGCCTGACCTTGTCCACCTACGGTATCCAGACATTCACCCGGCCAAAGGCTTGGCACCTTCGTCAATCCTGAACATGAAGCTCACCCTCTTCGATCTGGACCACACCGTACTCAACGGCGACAGCGATGTGCTGTGGTGCGATTTCCTGATCGAGAAGGGTTACCTGGGCAAGACGGAATTCACCGCACGCAACGCCGACATGGCAGCGCGCTACAAGGCGGGCACCGTGGGCCTGAAGGAGTTTGCCGATTTTTATGTGGGCACCCTGGCAGGTCGCACCGCCCAGGAATGGGAGCCGATGCGGCAGGAATTTTTAGCGGACTGGATTGTTCCGCGCATCACACCGGCTGCGATCGCACTGGTCGACAAGCACCTGGAGGCCGGCGACCTGGTGGTCATGACGACGGCCACCAACCGCTTCATCACCGAGCTCACGGCAATCTACTTCGACATCGAGCACCTGATTGCCACCGAGCCCGAAATACAGGGCAGCCGTTTCACCGGCAGCACCACCGGCGTACTGAACATGCGCGAAGGCAAGGTCGAGCGCTTGCATGCCTGGCTCACCGCACGCGGCCTGCGCTTCAAGGATTGCAAAACCACCGCCTACAGCGATTCCATCAACGACCTGCCGCTGCTGGAAGCCGTGAAACACCCGGTGACTGTGAATGCCGATGCGACGCTGGCAGCGATTGGGACTGAGCGCGGCTGGCCCGCGCTGCAGTTGCACTGAGCAGCCCGGCCTGCGCAGCTGAAACAGCCCCAGAGAGGGTTGCATCCGCCTCGTTTGAGYATAAAAATGGCCTGCAAGGCAATCAGGGCGGGCGCCAGCAGCTATTAAAAGAATAGCATTTACGCCCGCATCTGCCCGCTTACTCCGCGCTCAGATGCTTGCCCACAATCCCGGCCAGCTCGAACATCGTGACCTGCGGCTTGCCGAACACCGGCAGCAGCTTGGCGTCGGCGTTGATGGCGCGCTTGTTGGCCGCGTCCTGCAGGCCTTCGGCCTTGATGTAGTCCCAGAGCTTTTTGATGACCTGGGTGCGCGCCACCGGTTCGGCGCCAATCACCGCGGCCAGTGCGTCGCTGGGCTTGAGGCCTGCGCCCGGCTTGGCGACGCGCGGCGTTTTGGGCTTGGCGGTTTTGGCGGCGGGCGTCTTCTTGGCGGCGACTTTTTTGGCTGCAACCTTTTTGGCCGCAGGTGCGGCGCCCTTGGCCGCCACCGTCTTGCCGAAAGGCGTCTTCACCGTGCCGGTCTTGGCCGCCGCCGGCTTGCGCGGCGGAAATTTGGACGGCGCGAACTCGAAGTTCACCTTGTCGGCCTCCTTGTCCCAGGCCAGCATGGCCTTGAAGGGGCGGCGCGTGCGCATCGAAACGAACTTGTCGAGCAGATCAGTCTTGCCAGTTTCCAGCAGCTTGTGCATCTGCTCGCGCTCAATCGGCTGCTGCAGGATCACCTGCCCGGTCTTGAAGGTGCAGCTGGGCGTGGGTTGGGCCAGTGTGGGCACCGACTTTTCGCAGACGTAGTTTTTACCGAGCTCGAACACCCGCGCGGCGCAGCGCGGGCAGGGGCCCAGCGACTGCTGGTCGCCAAAGTCGACGATCTCGCCGGTCTCGGCATTCTTGTCGTCGCCGAAGTCGAATTCAAGCTTGTAGTTCTTCGTCTCTTCGTCGAACTTGATCACCATCTCGGCGGTAAAAGGCCAGCCGGCCTTGGAGCGGAAGCCGTCCAGCGGGCCGATCTTCTTGTCGCGCAGGAACTGCTCAACCTCAGCCACTTCAAAGGTGCGGCCCGCCGGCGTTTTGCCGAAGCTGAAACCACAGCCGTCGTCGCCGTTCTTGCCGGTGCAGGTGTAGCGCCGGTAGTTTTCCTTCATGACACCGCCGCAGTTGGGGCAGGGCGCTGAGAGCGTTGCGTAGTCGCCGGGAATCGTGTCCTTGTCGTAGCCTTTGGCCTTGGCCACCATGCGCTCGGTCATGGTGGCAATTTCGGCCATGAAGGTTTCGCGGCTCAGCTTGCCGTGTTCCATCTGCGCCAGCTTGAACTCCCACTCACCGGTCAGTTCGGCCTTTGAAAGCTCCTGCACATCCAGTCCGCGCAACAGCGTCATGAGCTGGAAGGCCTTGGCCGTGGGGATCAGCTCGCGGCCTTCGCGCAGCATGTATTTCTCGGCAATCAGCCCTTCAATCGTGGCGGCGCGCGTCGCCGGCGTACCCAGGCCTTTTTCCTGCATGGCTTCGCGCAGCTCGTCGTCGTCAATCGTCTTGCCGGCGCCTTCCATTGCGCCCAGCAATGTCGCTTCGGAATAGCGGGCGGGCGGCCGGGTCTTGAGGCCCTTGGCCTCGACCACCTCGGCGCGCACCATTTCGCCCGGCTTGACCGGCACCAGGCTCTGGCCCTTGTCGCCGTCCTTGGCGTCGGCCACTTCATCGGCGGCTTCCTTGCCGTAAATCGCCAGCCAGCCCGGCTTGACCAGCACCTTGCCTTCAGTCTTGAAGCTGTGGCCGACCGACTGGGAAATACGCGTGGTGACCAGGTATTCGGCGCTCGGGAAAAACACCGCCATAAAGCGGCGCACCACCAGGTCATACAGTTTTTGTTCGGCTTCGCTCAGGCCGCTAGGCGCCTGCAGCGTTGGGATGATGGCGAAGTGGTCGCTCACCTTGGCATTGTCGAAAATGCGCTTGCTGGGCTTGATGTAATTGCCCTTCAGCGCCGTCGCCGCGTGCGGCGCCAGGTGCTTCATGCCGCTGCTTTCCAGCATTTCAAAGGTCTTTTTGACCACCGGCAAATAGTCTTCGGGCAGCGCGCGCGAGTCGGTACGCGGATAAGTCAGGGCCTTGTGGCGTTCATACAGGCTTTGCGCAATCGACAGCGTCGTCTTGGCTGAAAAACCGAACTTGCCGTTGGCCTCGCGCTGCAAGGAAGTCAAATCAAACAGCAGGCCGGCGGCCTGCGTGGTGGGCTTGCTTTCTTCCGTCACCGTGGCGGACTTGCCGCGCACGGCTTCGGCAATCGCCATGGCTTCGCGCTCGGACCAGACGCGGTCGGCTTTCAGTTCGGCATCGGGCTCCGTGTTGTCGGCATTGGCCGCGGCTTTTTTCCACTTCGGGTCAAACCACTTGGCGGGGTATTCGCCGGCCTCGGCCAGGAAGGTCGCGTGGATTTCCCAGTAGTCGCGGCTCACGAACTTGCGGATTTTTTCCTCGCGCTCCACCACCACCGACAGCGTCGGCGTCTGCACACGGCCCACGGTGGTCAAAAAGAAACCGCCGTCACGCGAGTTGAAGGCCGTCATGGCGCGCGTGCCGTTGATGCCGACCATCCAGTCGGCTTCCGAACGTGAGCGCGCCGCATCGGCCAGGCCCTGCATCTGCTTTTCAGTGCGCAGGCTCTCAAAGCCGTCGCGGATGGCTGCCGGCGTCATGGACTGCAGCCACAGCCGTTTCACCGGGTGCTTGCTGTTGGCGTATTGCTGGATCAGCCGGAAGATCAGCTCGCCTTCGCGGCCCGCGTCGCAGGCATTGACGAGGGCGCCCACGTCCTTGCGTTTGGTCAGCTTGACGATCGCGTTGAGCCGCGTCTTCGTCTTGTCCATGGGCTTCAGGTCAAAGTAGGGCGGAATGACAGGCAAGTTGGCAAAGCTCCATTTGCCGCGCTTGACGTCAAACTCCTCAGGCGCCTGGATCTCGACCAGATGGCCCACGGCCGAGGTGACCAGCCACTCGTCGCTCTCGAAGTACTCGTCGTGCTTTTCAAATTTGCCGGCCGTAGGCGTGATCGCCCGCACAATGTCTTGTGCGACCGAGGGTTTTTCTGCAATCACCAGAGTTTTCATAAGTACTTCTTCAAACCTTCTACATCTTCGGGGAACATTTCCCCGCTTTCGGCAAATACGACTTTGCCTTCACGTCCGTTCGCCGCCACCTTGAGCACCACCAC
>NZ_JBFUCA010000255.1:0-6012 GCF_056405475.1 Polaromonas sp. P1_G4 | reverse complement strand
GCAATGGCTGCCGTGCTGAACATGACATGTCCAGCTGTGCTTTTGTTCTTCATGCAGCCTCCAGCACCTGATGCGCTTGATACAGCGAGGCGTAGCGACCATTGACGTTCATGAGCTCGCGATGGTTGCCAGTCTCCATAAGACGACCTCGGTCCAGCACCAGAATCCGGTGGGCCATCCGCAAGGTGGACAAGCGGTGCGCAACAATAAATACCGTGCGGCCCTCACAAATACGAGCCATGTTGTCGTGAATAACTCGCTCGCTTTCGTAATCCAGAGCCGCAGTGGCTTCATCGAACAACAGGATTTGCGGGTTACCCACCAACGCACGCGCAATAGCGATACGCGAGCGCTGACCACCCGAGATCTTGCTTCCTCGCTCGCCGATCACCGTGTCATAGCCCTCGGGCAGCTGCAGAATGAATTCATGCGCGCCGGCCAGTCGGGCGCTTTCCATCACAGCGTCCATGGCAATAGCCGGATTACCTAGCGCAATGTTTTCGCGCACGGAACGATTGAACAAGGCCGTATCCTGCCCGACTACGCCGATCTGCCGACGTAGCCAGGCGGTGTCCACTACGCTTAGATCCATGCCATCAAGCAAGACCCGGCCCTTCTCGGGGAGATATAGGCGCTGCACTAACCGCATGAAGGTGGTCTTGCCCGCGCCAGAAATGCCCGTAATTCCAACGATCTCACCAGGACGGATATCCACGCTCACGTCGCCCAGCACCTCCGGAGCATTTTGGGTATAGCGAAACGAAACATTTTCGAATGTCACCCTACCCTCCAATGCTGGCGGAGTACTACGGCCTGGCTGAAACACGGGTTCGGGGGTGGCATTCATGATGTCGGCCAGGCGCTTGATACTGACCTTCATTTGGGTAAAGTCCTGCCACAATGAAGCGAGCTTCAGGATGGGCGCATTGACACGGCCCGACAACATATTGAAAGCGATCAGGCCACCCACCGTCATGTCACCGTCAATCACCAGCCTGGCACCAAAGTACAACAGCACTACCGTCAATACTTTGCTGGCCAGGCCGATAAACTGGTTGGTGGCATTGCCCAAATGGCCCGCTTCAAAAGCGGCCGTCACATAGTCACACAGTCGCCGCTCCCAATCCCGCTGCCATGCACCTTCCACGGCATGGCTCTTGAGTGTTTCCATGGAAGTGACGGTTTCCACAAGAAATGTCTGATTTTCGGCACCCAGCGCGAACTTGTCTTCCAGCTTCTTGCGCATAAGCGGCGTGATCAGCCAAGACGCGACAAAAAACACCGGCAAAGAGCAAATCACGATCAGAGTGAGCGCCACACTGTAATAAAACATGACGCCCAAGAACACCATCGCAAAGAACAGGTCCAGCCAACTGGTCAACGCGCTGCCTGTCATGAAATTGCGCGCGTTCTCCAGTTCCCGCACCCTTGCCACTGTATCGCCGCTACGACGTGACTCGAAATAAGACAGCGGCAGATGCAGCAGGTGACGAAATAGCTTGGCTCCCAGTTCCACATCAACTCGGTTCGTTGTATGGGTAAAGAGGTAATGCCGCATGGCACTGAGCACCACCTCGAAGAGCCCCACCCCCAACAGGGCAACCACCATTACATCCAGCGTGGTCATCGAACGATGCGTAAGCACCTTATCAATCACCACCTGGAATATCAAGGGGGTGAGGAGTGCGAATATCTGGATAAAGAAAGATGCAAGCAAAACCTCGCCGAGCACCTGCTTGTACTGACTCAGCGATGTCCAGAACCAGCCGACTCCAAAACCCAAGCCGGCACCATGACTGCCAGGCACCATTCCCGCTGCCTGTGAACGCGCCGTGATCCATTCAATCTGAGCAGCCTTTGCGGCCTGTTGAGTCATCCGCTGGCCAAACTCGATCCATGTCAACTTTTGTGGCTGCGCAGCACCGCTGGCTTGAACCACCACGTTATGCGCATCGGCATGGCCTATCAGCAGCCAACCTCCATCAATATCATGCGTCAGCGCGGGAAGCGGGCCGCGAACCAACTTGCCGATGGAGGTTCGGTGATGGATGACCTCCAGTGACAAGCCTTGCAAGGCTTGAACCAATGCAGCACTATCCGGACCGTCCACGGGCCAAGCATGATGTTGCGCCAGCCGCGCTACATCGGCGTTAACACCTACAAGGTGCAAGAACGATGCAATCAGGTTATGCAACGCCTTCGTCGTATCTTGCGATTTTGTGAAATCTACGGAGTCCACCTGGGCCGACTCTGCCGGGTTGGAGACGATGGTGTAAGTGTTGGGTGTCACGCAGTGTTTCGAGAAAGGAGGAAGACGATCGAGGCAAAGCTATAGAAAGAAAATTTCAAAGACGCTACTTGGGCCTAGCGGATTTAGAGGACTGCAGGCGTCCCCGTTTCGCTGGATTTCGCAGGCAGCCATGCTGAGTAGTTACCGCCGCTGAGCTCTAACCCAAGTTTGGACAAAAAGCGACCAGTTCTCTGCATTGCTACACCGCTGGCTATGCCAACATACATTTCCGCAGCAGTCCGGGCATGTGCCCAGGCGCGGAAGGCCATCACCATCTTGATGGCAGCCAAGCCCCCTCTATGCTGAGGGTGCACCAACAAAAAAATTGACGAAGCGATTCGCTCGTGGGAAAAAAAATACTCGTCGATGCTGCCAATCATCAAGCCGTGCATCCCGCCAGAGCTATGACGCGCACCCACAAAGAACGTGGTGGACAACGGTTTCTCAACCATGTGGGCAAATCTCTGCGCCACACGCTCATCTTCGTAACACAAGCGCGAAAACCGGCTTTCCACATGGCAAAGCCGCCCAAGCTCCACCAATTGCGGAATGTCGCCCAATGTAGGTGGTGCGATTTTCACGCGGCAGATCCATGCAATTGAACAACCGGCGATTGCGCAGCCTGCTCCCACTGCACCTGAGCAGCCARCAGGGCGTCATGCGAATCTTGACCGTCAATCGCTTCAATGCTGATCAACGGTGTTGTGTCTTGGGCTCCAGTAACAGTGTTTATCATTTGCACCATCAGCAAGGCCATATGCTCTGGCGTGAGCGGCACAGCCACTACAGAGGTCGCAACAGGTTCGACCAGCGCAACCGAAATAGCATCACCATTGGGCTGTGCGATAGCGGCCGCCGTCGAAGCGCGACCAGCCTCAGAAGCATTCATAGCCGCTAACGTACCTGGCAAGCGAGCGGTTTCATCAACCGCAAACGCCACATCACCCACAGCACCCGTGCGACCATCCGACCACGTAAAGCGAGATTGCCCCAGCTCAGTGACACCGTCCAACTGCCGGATTTGATGGTCGCTTGTGAGACCAATTTGAGTGATGCCGATTTCGTCCAAGGTATGAAACTCGCCCAGAGAGCTCACGCCATTGCCATCAGCATCTTGCCAAACCCCGAATTCCCGCCAACGTGCATCCAACCGGCTCAGCAAGGCGTCGCCATTGCTGTCAAAAGTGGCAAGGCCTTCCAGGTCAGTACGCGAACCGGCGAGGTAGCTTGTAAAAGATATTTCATCAAAACGATCAATCACCCGGTCGGCGCCTATGTCACGCACCAACAAACCGTCGTCGGTCGACACCCACGCCAAGTGCTCTCGCCAGCCGTCGCTATTAACATCGAAATAGGCTTTGGAATCGTCCAGGCCCACGTATTGCAAGCCATTACCATTCAGGTCCAGCGTGACAGGCTTTTTACCGCCGCCTCCACCACTTGCGTTAGAACCCATATGCACGGTATTGATGGCAACGGTGGTACCGGCACCGCCGCTGTCAGTCACATTGATGCTGAAGGGATCAGCACCGCTGTAGCCATCGCCTCGCTGGCTGTAATACTGCCACGCGCCCGTCTCACTGACCCAATAGGAGCCAGCCTGGGTGTGATCGATCGAGTCCGGCGCGTTTGCCGCTGTGTACAGGTTGGCCCAGGCATGGCCATGCTGTGCCGATGCACTCAGTCCAAAACTARGTTGATCTGAATTTCCGTCCGGGTCAAAAGCCACCACACCGCCGTTTTGACGATACGGATCATCGTCCAGATAGCCCGATTCGCCACTCGTAAACGTTGCATCCTGATTATCAAAACCGACTGGGCGCAGGTGACCGTTGAGGTAGGTGCTACCGCCAGATCCAATAAGCAGGCCACTGCCCAACAGTGAGCGTGCCTGACTTTCTGAGTAAACCAGCACCGTCGCCTGACCGATTACCACGGTGGCGCCGCTTTCATCCACGCCGTAAACGTTTTGCACCGTGGCTCCGTAAATTGGTCGGCCATACCATATGTCTTCGATGACGGGTGCATCGTTAACCGATTGCACATTCAGATAAGCAGTTGCCCAAGTCTGACCACCTTCTCCATCATTGCTTCTGTACTCAAAAGTGGCTGTGCCAAAAAAGTTGGAACTGGACTGAAACCGCACACTGCCGTCTGCCTGCAAAGTGACTGTGCCATGGCTGGCGTTACGCACGGCATCCACCGTCAAGTTGGCCAAGCCACTCGCATCCGGATCTGAGTCGTTGGCCACGAGTTGGCCGCGCTGGATAACAAACACAACATCTTCAAATCCGATAAAACTGTCGTCTACCGCCAAAGGATTCACATTGATTGCCGAAAAGTCAATCTCCGTTGTACCCACGCTTTGCCCGCCGTCCGCATCCTGCACTACGTACTGAAACTGCCCCCGCCCCGCATAACCCGGCGTCGGCGCAAAGGTCACCGACCCATTTGCATTGAGAACCGCACTGCCATGGATCATCCCTTGTACTGCCACGATACTCAAGCCGGTCGGAGTCTCCCGATCCGTGTCGTTGGCCAGCAGCGCTGCCTGGCTCAGGGTGTAGGTCGCGTCGCGCTTGCCCATCAGCAATTCGTTGTTGACCACGGGGACATCGTTGACCGATGCCAGATTCACCATCGCTGTGCCTTGTACCTGCCCACCGTTGCCGTCATCGACTACGTACACAAAACTGGCCGGGCCAAAATAGTCCTGTTCTGGCGTGAACTGAATCGTTCCATCGGCCAGCAAGGCCACCGCGCCATGCTGCGCACCACTTACCGCGCTGATGTTCAGCACCTGCCCGTTGGTGGCCATGTCCACGTCAGTGTCATTGGCTAGCAACAAGGCAGGGTTGATATTGAGAACCACGTCTTCRTCACTTGCAATGCTCTCACCCGCGACCACGGGCAGATCATTGACGGGCAACACCGTCAGACACATGGTCGCCTGGGATTCAAGGCCCTGACCTGCAGCGATCAGAGCATCGCTGCGGTCACCCACCCAGTAGCTGAACTGGGCCGGGCCGTTGTAATTGAGATCGGGAACGAAGCGCACCATGCCATCGGCTTGAAGAAAGGCCTGGCCATGCTCAGCCAAACCGACACGCGTGACGTGCAACACATCACCATCCCGAGCTGTGTCCACATCAAAGTCATTAGCCAGCAGGTCTGCAACGTTGAACATCAGTGTGTTGTCTTCGTTACCGACGGCGGTGTCATCCCGCGCAGTAGGGGCATCATTGACACTGACGATCTCCAGCGTAGCGTTGGCCACCGTGCTCAAGCCGTACTGGTCTGTCACCGTGTAGGAAAAGCTAGCCCTTCCGTAGTAGTTGGTCTCCGGAATAAAGACCACTTCGATGCCGCCAGTCTCGTTGATACGCAACGCAACCTGACCATGACTTGGGTTACCCACAGCGCTAATGCTGAGCATGGGCCTGTTCAAGAAACTTGCCGCGTTCAAAGTGCTGTCGTTGGCAAGCAAGGTTTCGGCAGTGAGGCGCAGTCCGATGTCTTCGGTGCCGGCGATTAGCTCACCTTTGACTTCGGGATAGGCCAGTAGCACATCGGCACCCATCACAGTGGCGATCAATCCCGCAGTATGTGCAGCTGAGGATGTCCAGTTCGATTCAGCAGAACTCGCTATTGAATTGATAGCTGCTTGCGCCTGTATTTCTTGGGCTAGAGCCTGATTTAACGCATAAATATCGCCCGTCAAC
>NZ_JBFUCA010000254.1:0-6020 GCF_056405475.1 Polaromonas sp. P1_G4 | reverse complement strand
TTCCGCTTCGGCGAGGGCACGGGTGAAGTGCCGGCCTCGCACATCGTTTCGCGCCGGCTGCTGGTCGCGCCCGCCGAGGTGGCACGGCGCCTGGGCCTGGCACGCGGCGATATGGCGCTGCGGCTGCAACGCGTGCGGTCGCTCTCGGGCCAGCCCTGTGTTTATGAGGAAATCTGGCTGCCCCCGGCCCTGTTTGCCGAGCTCGTCGAGAGCGATACCGGCAGCTGGGGCGACCTGCTCTACCCGATGTTTGCCGAACGCTGCGGCGTGCACGTGGCCCGCGCGGTCGATGAAATCGGCTTCGGCGCGCTGACGGCGGCGCAGGCCGGCCACCTGGCCCTGTCGGCCGGCCATCCCTGTGCGCTGGTCACGCGCTGCGCCTACGACCTGGCCGGCCATTGCGTCGAAGTGCGCTACACGCGGGGCGACGCCCACGCTTTTCACTACACCGTCACCATCACCTGAACGTCCCTTGAACACCCCCCGAAATCGGAGAAAACCATGTCACACCCAAGCAACCACCCTGCAAGCAAAGCGCAACCCCTGAACCGCTCGCGCCGCCTCGTGCTGCAGGCCGCGGGCGCGGCCGTCGCCGCACCTTGGGCCTTTGCCGCCCATGCCGCGGGCCAGATCGCCGGCGGCAAGCCGATCACGCTGGTCGTGTCCTATGCCGCGGGCGGCGGCGCCGACCTGATGGCGCGGCTGATCGCGCCGCGCATGGCCGAGTTCCTGGGCCAGACCGTGCTGGTCGACAACAAACCCGGCGCCGGCGGCCAGATCGCCGCGACACAGGTGGCGCGCGCCGCGCCCGACGGCACGCAGTTGCTGGTCGATGCCTCGTCCTTCGCCGTCAATCCCGCGCTTTATCCCAAGCTGCCCTACGACACCGACACGGCGTTCGCGCCACTGGCCGTGCTGGCGCAGTTCCCCAACGTGCTGGTGTGCACGCCCGGTTTTGAGGCCAAAAGCGTCAAGGACCTGATACGCCTGGCCAAGGCCAAACCCGGGCAGATCGCCTATGCCTCCTCCGGCAACGGTTCGGCCCAGCACCTTGCCGGTGCGCTGTTTGAAGACCTGGCCGGCGTGAAGCTGGTGCACGTGCCTTACCGCGGCGGCGGCCCGGCCATGAACGACGTGATGGCTGGCCAGGTGCCGCTGTTCTTCGCCAACGTGGCCTCCTCGTTGGGGCAGATCCAGTCGGGCCGGCTGCGCCCGCTGGCGGTGACCAGCCGGCGCCGCACGCGCTCGCTGCCCGACATGCCGACCATGGAAGAAGCCGGCGTGCCGGCTTATGAGGTGCTCGAGTGGAACCCGGTGCTGGCCCCAGCTGGTATAGACGCCAAGTCCAAAGCTGCGCTGATCGCCGCTATCCGCAAGACCATGGCCGACCCCGAAGTGCTGGGCCGTATCCGCAGCCTGAGCGGCGAAGCCTTCCCCGAGGGCCCTGAAGCGCTGACGCAGGCTTTCCTCAAGGCCCAGCAGCTCAAATGGGGCCGCATCATCAAAGACCGCAAGATCACCACGGGTTAAGCGGTGCAGAGTTCCACGCCTGACCCGGTGGCGCCCGGCTGGGACAGCCACGTCCACGTCTTTGACGCCGCTGCGGCTGTCGCGCCGGGCCATTACCAGCCCGCGCACCGGCCGCTGGCGGACATCGAGCAACTGGCCCAAAGCCATGGCTTCGGCCACCTGGTGCTGGTGCAGCCCAGCGTCTACGGCACCGACAACACGGTGTTGCTGGACGCCTTGCGTGCCGGTGGCGGGCGGCATCGCGGTGTGGTGGTGCTGCCGCCTTCCATCGACGATGCGGCGCTGCAGGCCATGCATGCGCTCGGCGTGCGCGGTGTGCGCTTTAACCTAGTGTCTCCCGTCGGGGACAGCCTCAAGGCCGGGGAGGGTGACGGCGCCCGGGACAGCTTCCAGGCCCTGGCGCCGCGCCTGCGCGCGCTGGGCTGGCATGTGCAGTGGTATGCGGCACCGCAAGACCTGCCCGTGATCGCGGCCCTGCATGCGGCCAGCCCGGTGCCGGCGGTGCTGGATCACCTCGCCGGCATGCACGCCGGCATTCCTCCGGATCACCCGGCCTGGCGGGCACTGGAGCAACTCGCCGCCCAGGGCGCCTGGGTCAAGCTTTCGGGCTGGTACCGCCTGGGCGTGCAAGCGCCGTATGAGGCGCTGGACGAGGTCATCCGCAAGGTTGCGGGGCTGTTCGGCCGGCGCCTGGTCTGGGGCTCCGACTGGCCGCATACCGCCTTTGCGCCCGACGCGCTGCCCGCCTACGCCAGCACCTGGGAGCCCGTGGCGCGCACGCTGGCGGCGGCCCAAACACAGTGCGTCCGGGAGCAGGCGCCGGTCGCCTTGTACGCCTGATAAGCCCGGCGGAGGCCTGCAGCCCCGGAGTGGCTTAAAATCACGGGCTACGCCATTTTTAACCCGGAGTCTTCCATGCCCAAGAAAATCAGAGTCGAAGCCGACATCTGCGCCCCCAAGCCAGTCCCTCCCAAGGGCTACACCATCACGACCGGCCGCGGCCAGAAGATCAGCCTGGAGCGCGGTTCGCACACCCGCAGCAAAAAGAACCCAGGCAAGCGCCCCCACCAGGGTTGAGCTGGTTTTGCTGATGCGGCTCCCGGCCGCATCCATAAAAAAGCGCCTCTTCAGGCGCTTTTTTCATGGCCAAAATTGCTGGCGTTCGGTGAATTGGATTCAATGTGGCATCCAATCGAGATAAAACTCCTCTTGATGGAAGACGGCCATGATGTTTAATCCATGGATAACGCCAACGGGGGAGTACTGAAAATGTTGTCCAGAATTGCAGTTTTTTTGGCATTGATCCTGGGACTTGGATGTTTTTCCATTTCAAGCAGCCAGCCAGTTGCAAAACCCGTCGTAACAATAGATCCTTGGGTGCCGCACGCATTTCCCGTGGCGATCTACCGCAATATCAGGGCGGATCATTTGAATCAAATGCTGGTTGATTCATTTTCGGAATTCAATTTTTCCCTGCTTGCTAAAAGAAAAGATGCGGATGACAGCACGGTCTTTCAGTTCTCTTATCCCATGGATAAGAACGGCAAATCCGGAACCATGATTTTTGAATTCAAGGTTGACGGCACCATTGTCAAGAACAAATGCATGAATTGCTTCTTGCGAAGGGGGCGAATACTGAACGAGAGGGACATGGGGAAACTGCCATGGATGGCTCAATACGATCTCAGCAGCCGGCTCTATTCTGATATCGACCAAGCGTATGCGTCAATCAAAAGCAAATCCCGGGATTACCTGGATCCCCAGCACGGGTTTGATTACAAAAACATGTGGAGCGGGGAGCGTAACCGTCCGGGTTACGACAACTCTTACGCCAAGGTCAAATTGCCGGATCTGAAGCGGGAGGTGGTCCGTGCCTTCACGGATTCCGGGTTCATTCTGTTGCGCGACAGCAATCCTGCCGCCGATGCGGCTGATTCCGTTCTGGCATTTTCTTTTCCGGTTGACGGCGATAAACCCGCCGGTGTGGTTTATTCGATTCAAATCGCGAGCCAGTTTGACAGCGACGGCTTTTGTTACCCGTGCGAGACAAGGTCGGTGTATGACCCCTATCAGGCATTGCCGCCCGCGGGTTTGTCCGCCGTGTCCGGCAGGTTGACACTGGCTGCGCGGTTTGAAGCCGGCCTCAACAGCGCCTACGATCAAACGAAGGCGGCCACGGAACGGTATCTTCGGCCAAGAACCCAGTTCATCCGGCCGCCAAAATCCGCCCCATTGGGCTCACCCCGCCCGCCTCCGCTTCCTATGGTTGTGACATGAGCCTGCGCCTGTCTGTTGGCGCAGGTACTCATGGCCCGTTTCTCCATGGGCCGTGGTTTGACAGGCTGTTTCTCTTTGGCACAGTGGGTATCGCGTTTGCTCTGGGCGCTTTGGCGACGATCTCGCCGGCGATGTTTGTGGCGGTGGTGCTGGTGGATATCTGGTTGTTTGCCAACCCCCATGTCATTGCAACCTACACCCGGGTCGGGTTTGATAAAGCCCGCGTTAAAAAGCACTGGTTCCTGATTTTTGGTTTGCCGCTCATCGTGCTTGCCGGGGTCACGATGGTGGCACTAGCCTATGAGCTGGGTGGCCTGTTCACCTTGTACTTCATAGCCCAGACCTACCATGTCACCCGGCAGTCCTTCGGCATTTCAAGGGCGTACAGAAGGGCCGACCCGCAAGCAGCGGGCCCGGATCGTTTGTCGGAAAGCCTGATCTACCTCTTTCCGCTTTGGGGCCTGATGCACCGGTGTACAACGGCACCCGACTCTTTTTATGGTTATCCCATCTACCTGCCGCCTGTCGACGCCGCGTTGACTGGCGCAACAGGCATCGCCGCTGTGCTGGTATGCGCATGGTGGGCGTACCGGCAGGTGCGCCTTGCGCTGGCCGGGCGGCTCAACGCGGGGCACAGCCTGTTTGTAGCGTCGCACCTGCTTGTCACCGCAGTCGCCTACCTGTGGGTCACGGACATCACGTCGGGTTGGCTGGTCGTCAATATCTGGCACAACCTGCAATACCTGCAGTTTGTATGGCTGCAGAATGTGCGCCGTGATGCGCAGTTGCCGGGCGCGGACGGCCAACGATCCATCGGCAGCCAGGACATTCAGCGCCCGGTGAAGCCGTTCAAAAATGCGGCCAAATACCTCGCCGTATGCCTGGTGCTGGGCGCGGTGATGTACGAAGCGCTGTCGGTGGCCGGCCGGCAACTGATCTGGCTGGGCCTGCCCACCGTATTCATTTTGCATTTCACCGTGAATTTCCATCACTACCTGGTGGACGGCGTGATCTGGAAAAGACCTAAACCCGGCGCGTGACGCATCCGGCGCAGGCCTGGCCGGTTTCAGGTCTCGAGCGCAGCCGCCATGCGGTGCGGCATGAGGCGTTCGCGTGGTGCTTCGCCGCCCCACAGGCTCAGCATCAGGTCCACGATGACCGGTCCGAAATCCTGATGCGGAATTTCGACCGAGGTGAGCCACGGGGCAAGCCAGGCATTGATCGGGTTGCCGTCGATGCCGACCARCTCGCAGTCGCCGGGCACCCGGATCCCGCTCTCGCGGGCCATGCGGTGCAGGCCATAGGCGACCTGGTCGCTGATGCACATCGCGCCACGCGGCCAGGCGCCGGGCGCCGCGAACTGGGCCCCGGCGGCRTAGCCGATTTCCAGGTGCGAGATGCCCGGGGCCTCTACCCGTCGGATCCGGTCGGTTGACAAGCCTCTGGTGCCGGCCCGCTCGCAGAAGCCCTGCACGCGTTCCCTGGTCGTGGACGATCCGCGCGACGGAAATACCACGGCCGGCGCGTCGACGCCGCGGTCGAGCAGGTAGTCTGCGGCGGCGGCGCCGGCCGCCAGGTTGTCCGGCCCCACGAAGGAACATGTGCCGAACGGGCTGCGCCGGCTCACGAAGACCATAGGCGCACCGCGCTCCACGAAGTCGCGCAGGCCGGCACTGGGCTGAGCCGCGACCATCACGTAGCCTTGCACGACCTGCGAACGCATGGCGTTGAGATAGTCGTCCTGCAGCTCCGGCCGGTCGTGCGTGTCACACAGGATCATCGTGTAGCCGGCCTCGCGCAGCGCGGCCTCGGTGGAGGCGGCCAGCGTGGCCATCACCGGGTTGTCGAGGTTGGCGGCCAGCATCGCGACCAGGCGGCTCTCACGGTTGCGTAGCGCGCGTCCAAGCTGGTTGGGGTGGTAGCCCACGGTCTTGATCGCCTCGCGCACGCGCGCCAGCGTTTCCGGCGAAGCCCGCCGGGTCTCGCCGTTCACGATGCGCGAGACGGTGGAGATTGAGACGCCGGCCTGCACGGCGACTTCGCTCAGCGAAACCGGGCCGACGCCCTTGCGCCTGCGCGGGGTGTCGTCGGTCATCGGTGCGGGCGGCAGGCCTGCCGGGTCTGGACGCCGCAGCGAATGTTGGGTTGGCGCGAAGGCGGGACACGCGAATGGCGAGGCGGGAGTCCGGCGAGTGGAAAGCGAAGCATCGATG
>NZ_JBFUCA010000253.1:0-6032 GCF_056405475.1 Polaromonas sp. P1_G4 | reverse complement strand
GCCGACGCCCAGAAGGCCAGCCCTGCCAGTCCCGCTGCGGCCATGCAGGCAAGCACTACACGCGCAGGGCGCGCGACCATCCGGGACGAAGCAGCGTCGGCCATTTAAGGTTTGACCAGGGTCAGCTTGGTGATGCCGGCGGCGTTGGCGGCTTCCACCAGGTCCTTGCTTTGCTGCACCAGGCTGTCGACGGTTTTTTGCACGCGCAGCCGGCCGGGTGCGTCTTTGGCGCCGACGATTTCGCGGTCAAACGGTGCCTGAATGCCTTCGGCGGTGGCGACGGATGCTGCGATCTGCTTGCTGGTGCGGTCTGCCAGTGCCGGGTTTTTCACCGCCACCAGGTCACGCAGCGACGGGCCGGCCAGCGTCGTGCCGTCGGCGCGCTTGTACTGGCCCAGCCAGGCGTTCTGGATGCCTTTGGCGTTGTTCACCACATCGCGGTGCGTGTTGTCGGAAAAGCATGAGTGCTCATCTTCCTGGTCCTGGCTGGCCAGGGCGACTTCGAGGCGTTCACCGGCGAGTTCACCGCGCGAAAGCGAGCCCAGGCCGACAAACATCTTGCGCACCGACTCCATGCCGCCGCGCTCGAACTTCGCGCGGTAGGAGGTCGACGTGGGCGCCCAGGCTTTGGTGAGGATTCCGAGGTCATCGACCAGCAGTTCGGTCACCACCTTGAGGTATTGGCGGCGGCGGTCGGCGTTGGGTTTCTTGCCGTCCACAAAATCTTCAAACGACCGGTTGCCTGGGCCGGTGGTGCTCAGGTCCTGGCCCCACAGCAAAAATTCAATCGCGTGCCAGCCAGTGGCGATGTTTTCTTCGCCGTTGCGCTCGTTCAGGCTGGCCAGCCGTTTTTTGTTGATCACGGCCTTGCGGTTGTTGATGATGCCGGCGTTGGGCGCGTCCTTCACGTAGTCGACATAGGACTCGTCCATGGGCCAGGCATTGATGCGGCCTTCGGGGCCGTTCTTGTCATCGATCGGGCCGCCGTAAAAACGGAAGGCCTCGGTCTGGCCGTAATACTCGCGCGCGTCCAGCCAGGCCTTGCGCGCGGCCTTGAGGCCGTCGTCCGACGGTGCATCGGTAAAAGCCTGCACTGCTTTTTGCAGGATGAGCGTGCTGGCCAGCGTGTCGTCATAGTTTGATTGCACCAGGTGGGCGTAATGCTTTGCCACGGCGGCCGCCGTGGTGGCTGGTGCCGCCACTGTGCCAGGCGCGGTACCAGCCGCTGCCGTTGCTGCGGGCTGGGCCATGGCCGGCACGGCAAGCAGGGCCACCAGGGCGGCAAGGATGGCGGGTTTGATTGCTGGTTTCACGACGACTCCTGTGTCTTTGTTAATCGGTCAAAGCGCGATTATACAAATGAGAATCGTTATCGTTATCAATAAGATGACTTTCTGTGACGCTGTGTGGGACGCAAACCGGCCGTTTTCTCAGGGCCTGCGGCGTTTGCCCGGTTTGCGCGCCTCATAGCGTTTCATCAGCGGCGTGACCGAAATGCCGTGGGCAATCACCGAGGCGACGACCACCGCGAGCGTGATGGAAAGCAGCCGCTGCGCGAGCGCGGGCGGGAGGTGGTGGTTGATGGCGTAGAGCAGGTAATACAGCGAGCCGATGCCGCGAATGCCGAACCAGGCCATCAGGCGGCGCTGCGAACCCCTGACCGGCGTTCCCAGCAGTCCGATAAAAACCGCCGCCGGCCGGATCACCAGGAACAGCGCCGGGATAAACCACAGCACTTCAGGGCGAAAGCGTGTGGTGGCGACCAGCACGCCCACGGCCAGCACGATGGCGACTTCCACGAAGCTTTCCAGCTGGCTGTTAAAGCGCTCTACTGCGCGCATCATGTGGGCGGGCGCTTCCGCGCCCGAGGCTTCCTGGTCATCGGGGCTCAGCGTTTCGTCGGGCGCGGCCGCAGCCTGGGGCGCGGGCCGCGCATCGGGCTCGTCGATGCGGCGCAGCGCCAGGCCCGCCGTAAACACCGCCAGGAAGCCGTAGGTGTGAAAGAGCAGCGCCAGGCCGTACGTCAACCCGATGAGCCCCAGCGCGATGAATTCGTCCGAGCCCAGCGCTTCGCGGTGGCGCATGCGCAGGTAAAGAATGGCGCGGCCCACCAGCGTGCCGAGCAGCCAGCCCAGGGCCAGGCCGCCGGCCACGGCCCACAGCACATCGACGGCCCACCAGCGCCAGCCGCCTTCGCCGAGTTCGTGCAGCCCCAGCAGGCCGAGCCCAAGCATCACAAACGGAAATGCGGTGCCGTCGTTCAGCCCGCCTTCACCGGTGAGGCCGAAACGCAGGCGGTCGCGGTCGCCCGGATTGGCCACCTGAACGTCGGAGGCCAGCACCGGGTCGGTCGGTGCGAGGATGGCGCCCAGCAGCACAGCGGCGCCCACGGGCAGATCCAGCACATAAACGCCCAGTGCGGTGATGGCGGCCACGGTGACCACCATCGACACGGTTGCGAGTTGCACCGGAATGCGCCAGCGCCCATCCCGCACGCGGAACTCGAGCTTCATGCCGGCGGTGAACAGTGAGATCAGCACGGCCACCTCCGTGAGGCGCTCCAGCAGCACCGTGTTCTTGAGGGCGTCGAGTTTGAGCAGCCCCAGCCCGACGGGACTGACCGCCAGGCCGACGCCGAGGTACAGCATGGCGGCGCTCAGCGGAAGCCGCGCAATGAAAGAGCCGCCCAGAGTCATGGCAATCAGCAGCGCACCGGCCACGATGCAGGCCAGCGTGAAGGTGGTGGGCTCGGCAAAAGTCATCGCCCCACCTTACGGCAAGCGGGGGCGTTGCGGTATCAGCCGACGCGCCGTTGCCGTGGTGCCTGGATACGCTTGGCAGACACGTTTGCGCCCCATTCCTCAAGCGAAAAGCGCTCCGGGGCTAATAAATAGCAACGCAATCAGCTATAAAAACCATAGCAAGCCGCGGAATGTCGTTCCAGCGCCTACCAGTCCACCAGGCTCAGGCCGATGCTCAGAACATTGCGCTTTCGGTTGTAGTCCACGAGGCTGTCACCGTAGCCGCTGAAAAGCTGCACGTGATAACGCAGGCCGGTGTAGTTGGGCGACGAGGCCGGCGCCATCATCCAGTCAAACCGGGCCGAACCGCGGGCCTCCTTGCGCAGCGAATGCCGCAGCGTGACACCCACGGTGTTGGCCTTGTTGATCTGCCAGCTGCCCGTGACTTCTGCGCGGCCCACATAGTTTTCGATGCCGGGGTTGTCGTCGTTGCCCGAGGACTCCTTGAGCCGGTCCCAGATGCGCCCCTGCAGGATCAGGCCTGAGTCCTGGCCCAGTGTTTTCTCGGCGGCGCCCATCAGGTAGACGCGGTTCCAGCTGCGTGATAGCGGCAGCGACTGGCCGTTGGACTGGTGCACCAGCCCCAGGCCCGAGAGCCGGTAGTTCCAGCCACCGGCCAGCGGAATCTGGTGCGGGTAGATGTAGATCACCTCGGGCTCGTGGTCGGTGGTGCGAAACGGCCGCGAGATGCTGCCGTTGAACAGCTGCCAATAGCTTTGCTGCGTGTAGCCGAACCAGACCGAGTCATGGTCGTCGTCGTCGTTGTCGCCGCTTTTCAGCAGGCCTTTGGCGACCTTGGTGCGCACCGACAGCTGGATTTTGTTTTCAGTGCGCATATAGGGCACGGAGGTCAGCGCGGTATGCCCTGCGGAGGGTGATGAGGGCTGTGTGTTCACGCTGTCGGCGGTGGAGACGGCCAGCGTGATCGGCCGGTAGCCGCGCAGCGAAAACGTATCGCAGTCGGTGCCGCGCTGCAGTTCCCAGAAACGGGATAGTTCCGAGTACCTGGTGTTTTTGCAGCCGATCGGCTTGCCGTCCGGCGCTTCGGTGTTCAGTGATGGCAGCAGCAGCACCGGGGTGGCCGGCTGGCCGGTCTGGGCATTGGCCGGCGCTGTGGTCAGGCTGGGCGCCGGTGTGTTGGCGGGCGTTTGCGCATCTGCCCATTGCTGGAAGCAGGTGAGCTGCGCCGCAGGGTCGCCCTTCATGGCCTGACAGGTTTGCCAGCCTGTGCTGGATGGGCGGTTTGCCAGCGTGGCCTGTGCATGTGCCGCAGCCGTGGTGCCAAGACCCAGGAGGGCCGGAAGCACCGTGCAAAGCGATGCAGCAGCAGGATTGAGAGATTTCAGTGGCATGGTCGGTCTTGAAAATTGCGCTGTTCAGGGCAGCCGGGTCAGCGTAAAAGGCACATCGGGTGCATTGTCCGGGGCGCTGCTGCTGGTGTCTTTCCAGGTGCCCTTGAAGGCCTTGCCGCAAGAACCTTCGACCATTTCGCCGTTCCAGGTGCCGGTGATGCTGACATTGTCGGAGGACTCGTCGAGCAGCAACATGCCGCCCTCCAGGTCACCGGCCAGTGCTGCCTTGGCCGCATGTCCGGCAATGGCTTTGGAACCGGCGGCCGGCCCCAGATCGCGGCTCACGATGCCGGCCAGGCTTTCGGCGAATTCGGCATGCCGTTCCAGCAGCATGGTGGCGCGGGCCGGCAAGCCGGCAGGTGGGCGGTCAAAGCGCACGGCCCACAGGCCATGGAGTTGCGCGGCTTTCATCTCCGTGGCGGCCGGGCACGTGGCGTCAGGTTTCGTTTGGGCCGTAGCGCTAGCGGATACTGCGCAAGCGGCGATTAAAAAAAGAGCGGGTCGAAGAAAAAGCAAAGTCATGAACAAGTGAGTGCACGGCCTGGCCGTGCAGTACGGGCTGTAGCAACGCAGCAAGGCGGACGGAGCGGCCAAGGCTGCAGTGCAGGGGGTGAAACGGAAAACTCGGGCACGCGAGTGCGGGGTTGATGCAACGCGCAGGCCGTGGAGCTTGCGCACTATCTCATGAATAGATCTCAATCAGGTAAAGCACCGGTAAAAACCCGCGGCCTGAAACTGTTTGTAACCACAGCACTGAAAACGCCTTCATGCGGCCCGGCACCTGATCTCGCGCCGTTAACCACGGAACAGGGCTGCGCTAGCGCGTCTCTGCCGCCGCTGCTGCCGCCGCAATCCCGTCCGCTGACTTCTTCGCAAATTCCGCGCGCAAGGCCTTGAGCTTTTCTCGCGGGTCTTCTTTCACCGTGGCTTTGTCCAGTGCCATCTCGGCGATGAAGCGGCTGGGTGCGCCGGGAATCATGTCGCGGCCCTTCTTGCGTTTGCGCAGCCAGTTCACAGCCAGCGTGCGCTGCGCGCGGGTGATGCCCACATACATCAGGCGGCGCTCTTCCTGCAGGCGCAACGCGATGCTGTCGGTATTGACTCCGTCATCGTCTTCCAGCTTGAAGGGCAGCAGGCCTTCGTTCACGCCGGCCAGCACCACGTGCGGCCACTCCAGGCCCTTGGCGGCATGCAGGGTGGAGAGCGTCACCACGTTCTGGTCGCCTTCGCGTTCGCTGATGGTGGAGAGCAGCGCAATAGTTTGCACCACTTCGAGCATGGTTTTGGTTTCGGCGGCCACCACGGCGCCTGAGGCGTCATCGATCTGCCCGCCGCAGCGCTGGGCCACCCAGTCGCAAAAATCCATCACGTTGGTCCAGCGCGCGGCTGCGAGTTTTTCGCTGTCTTCGCCGTCGTAGAGGTGCTTCTCGTAGTCGATTTCCTTGAGCCAGTCGTTCAGGAAAACGCGCGCGTCTTCCGCACCCACAGTGCGCTTGGCGCGGTACTCAAGATCGTTGAGGTAGCGGCCAAACTCGTGCAGCGAGCCCACCGCCTTGGCCGGCAGCACCGAGCCCAGCGAGTTACTGAAGAGTGCCTCAAACAGGCTTTGCTTTGACTGGCTCGCGAAGGTGCCGAGTGCGCCCAGCGTGGTGTGGCCGATGCCGCGCTTGGGTGTGGTCACCGCGCGCATGAATGCCGGGTCGTCATTGTTGTTGACCAGCAGCCGCATCCAGCAGCACAGGTCCTTGATTTCGGCACGGTCAAAAAAACTTTGACCGCCCGAGACCTTGTACGGAATGTTGGCTTTGCGAAAGGCCTTCTCGAAAGGCTTGGCCAGGTGGTTGGCACGGTACAGCACGCAAAAATCTTTCCACTCCTT
>NZ_JBFUCA010000252.1:0-6074 GCF_056405475.1 Polaromonas sp. P1_G4 | reverse complement strand
GGCCAAGAAGGCGCGTGACGGTAAATTGACGCCAGCCGAAATGCAGGGCGCCAGCTTCACCATCTCTTCACTGGGCGGCATTGGCGGGCGTTACTTCACGCCCATCATTAACGCGCCGGAAGTCGCCATCCTCGGCGTGTCCAAGAGCCAGATGGAGCCGGTGTGGGACGGCAAGGCCTTCCAGCCGCGCCTGATGCTGCCGATGTCTTTGGCTTGGGATCACCGGGTGATCGACGGCGCAGGCGCTGCGCGCTTTAACGCTTACCTGGGCCAAATCCTCGCCGACTTCCGCCGCGTCCTCCTCTAAACGGGGCGGAACCATGACAACACTTGTAGTCGTCAAAAAGGCGGGGCAGGTCGCCATTGCGGCCGACACGCTGGTGACCTTCGGCGACACCAGCCTGGGCCACCGGTTTGAAGCCAACAGCAAGATATTCAAGGTCGACACGCCCGCGGGCATGAGCTATGTGGGCATGGCCGGCACGGTGGCGCATTTTCCGGTGCTGCGCAAGGCCATGGCGGCCTTGCCCAAAGAGCAGCTCAAGCTGGGCTCGCGCGACGAGGTGTTCGACACCTTCGTCAAGCTGCACCCCATGCTGAAGGAAACGTTTTTCCTGCAGACCAAGGAAGACGACAACGATCCCTACGAGTCCAGCCAGTTCACCGTGGTGATCGCCAATGCCAGCGGCATTTACGGTCTTTACAGCTACCGTGAAGTTTTTGAATTCAAGGAATTCTGGGGCATCGGCTCAGGCCGCAGCTTTGCGCTCGGCGCCATGCATGCCGCGTGGGACAAGGCCAAGACCGCACGCGAAGTGGCCATGGCCGGCCTGAATGCGGGTTGCGAGTTCGACAAGAACTCCGCCGGACCCGTCGACATATTCACCCTTAAATTGAAAGCCTCCAAATGAGTGCATCTCCTGTGATCGACATCAAGGTACCGGACATCGGCGACTTCGACGAAGTGTCCGTCATTGAAGTGCTGGTCAAGCCCGGCGACACCATCAAGGCCGAGCAGAGCCTGATCACCGTTGAAAGCGACAAGGCCTCGATGGAAATCCCGTCTTCGTCGGCCGGCGTGGTCAAGGACATCAAGGTCAAGGTGGGCGACAAGGTCAAGCAAGGCTCCGTCGTGCTGACGCTGGAAAGCACCGGTGCCGCCGCTGCGCCCGCCACAGATGCGGCACAAAAGCAGGCTGCAGCGCCCGCAGCACCTGCGCAAGCAGCTCCTAAAACTGTAGCAAGTCCTGCCGCAGCACCAGCTCCGGTTGCGGCCAGTTTCACCGGCTCGGCCGACCTGGACTGCGACGTTCTGGTGCTGGGCGCCGGCCCTGGCGGCTACTCCGCCGCCTTCCGTGCCGCCGATCTGGGCCTGAAGGTTGTGCTGGTAGAGCGCTACGCCACGTTGGGCGGCGTCTGCCTGAATGTCGGCTGCATTCCCTCCAAGGCCTTGTTGCATGTGGCCGCCGTGATGGACGAGGTCAAGCATTTCGACGCCCTCGGCGTGAGTTTTGGAGAGCCCAAGCTCGACATCAATAAATTGCGTACCCATAAAGAAAAGGTCGTCGGCAAGCTCACCGGTGGGCTGACGGCCATGGCCAAGATGCGCAAGGTCACCGTCGTGCGCGGTTTGGGCCAGTTCGTTGGCGCCAATCACCTGCAGGTTGAAGAAACCAGCGGTGCCGAAGGCCAGGAAAAAACCGGCAAGAGCCAGACCATCGCATTCAAGAACTGCATCATCGCAGCTGGTTCGCAAGCTGTACGCCTGCCTTTCATGCCAAACGATCCACGCGTGGTGGACAGCACCGGGGCGCTGGCGCTTAAAGAGGTGCCCAAGCGCATGCTGATCCTGGGCGGCGGTATCATCGGCCTCGAAATGGGCACCGTGTATTCCACGCTGGGCGCACGCCTCGATGTGGTCGAAATGATGGATGGCCTGATGCAGGGCGCCGACCGCGACCTCGTCAAGGTCTGGCAAAAGATGAATGCACCGCGTTTTGACAACATCATGCTCAAAACCAAAACCGTGGGCGCCAAGGCCACCAAGGCAGGCATCGAAGTCACATTTGAGTCCGCGGAGGCAGGCGGCAGCGCCCCGGCCCCGCAGACCTATGACCTGGTGTTGCAAGCTGTGGGCCGGACACCCAATGGCAAGAAACTGGCTGCCGAAAAAGCCGGAATCACGGTCTCCGACCGCGGCTTCATTCCGGTCGATATCCAGATGCGTACCAACGTGCCGCACATCTTCGCCATCGGTGACATCGTGGGCCAGCCCATGCTGGCGCACAAGGCCGTGCACGAAGCACACGTGGCTGCCGAAGTCATTGCCGGTGAACTGCAAGGCAACAAGGAACTGGCCAGTGCAGCCTTCAACGCCCGCGTGATCCCCAGCGTGGCTTACACCGACCCCGAAGTCGCATGGGTCGGCCTCACGGAAGACCAGGCCAAGGCCGAAGGTATCAAGGTCAAGAAGGGCCTGTTCCCCTGGACGGCTTCCGGACGCGCCATCGCCAATGGCCGCGACGAAGGCTTCACCAAGCTGCTGTTTGACGACAGCCCTGAGGCGCACGGCCACGGCAGGATCCTGGGTGGCGGCATTGTCGGCACGCATGCCGGCGACATGATCGGCGAGATCGCACTGGCCATTGAGATGGGTGCCGACGCCGTCGATATCGGCAAGACCATACACCCGCACCCGACGCTGGGCGAAAGCATCGGCATGGCGGCGGAAGTGGCGCACGGCAGTTGCACCGATTTGCCGCCAACGCGAAAGTAACGCTGAAAAGTTGCCAGAGGCGCTACGAAATCAGTAGCTGGCCGCGCAGATTCCTGAAGGGCTGCGCGGCTTTCTTATTGCTGAAGTTTGAACGCGACCTGGAAAAGCCTTGCGTAACCCAAGGCCGACGTTTAGCTGGAGCCTTGCATGCGCTAGTGCTTCCCATAACCGATCTGCAGGTAAGAATGCCTCTGACCCTTATCAGGTGAGCGCAAGCAGCTATTGAATTGATAGCGCGTTGCGTTCTCTTGGTTGGCATTCTTTTTGACATGTGCGGGCCGCGTAGACGTACATCTAAAGCATTCCCTGTTGTTTTGGCACCTTCACAGCGCGGGACAACAGCTCGTTGCCGAGGGCAAGCCATTAGAATTTCGACGACGCCAGCATTCCAAGTGTTGCGAGCGGGACGCGATTCGTTGCTGCCTGTCCGCGCCATGGGGTACCCCCATGGTTTTTTTGTACTTTGCGATTTCGGCGCGTGAGCGGACTGCGCATTCTGCGCACCCAGCTCACGCATGACCTGCTGGTTGGGATGCCGGCGTCAACCCAATTCCATGCGCGAAGCCAGCTTCCGACATTTGATTGCACGCGGCCTGGCTCGCGCACTGCTCGCCGACGCGGACAAGGCGGGCGGCACTGCCTTGGGCGCCCTTCAGGCAAGGGCCGCAGCAGCCCTCGGGCAGCGACCCGCGTGGCTTCGGGAGTTACTGGAACCGCTGACCTTGCTTTCGACCATCACCTGGCAAAAATTTGACGTCACTTCGCTGGCGCGGCGGCTGGAGGCATCGCATGCTTTTGATCTGGCCTTTGGGGAGGAGGACGACGACGAAGACGGAGAGCCCAATGACTCCAGTGAGCCGCAAGCCTCGCAGCCAAGCGATGACCGGGATGACCCCGAGCCGGAAAGGCCACCGCGAATTCGCCGGTTAATCCTGCGACCGGCGGTGATGCGCCCCCGRCCGTTGGGGCTGGAAGCTTGTGTCTTGCCCGACATCCCTACGGATGCCGATCTGGCGCGCTGGCTCCAGCTCTCCCGCGAGCAACTGCGCTGGCTGGCTCCGGCGACGCCGGCAGTTGTTGAACACTATCGCTACAGCCTGCAGCCCAAGCAGACAGGTGGCCTGCGTTTGCTGGAGACGCCCAAGGCAGAACTCAAGCGTGTGCAACGTCACATCCTGCATACGCTGCTCAGTCAGGTGCCGGTGCATGAAGCCGCGCACGGCTTTACCGTCGGCCGCTCAGTCAAAACCCATGCGGCAGCTCACGTCGGGCAAGCCGTGGTCATCCGTTTTGACTTGCAGGATTTCTTTGGCAGCGTAGGGGCGGCCCAGATCAATGCAGTCTGGCGCACGCTGGGTTACCCCGAAGGCGTGGCGCGAAGTCTCACCGCGCTCTGCACACACCGCACGGCGGGGATGGTGATCGAGCGTCTGCGCGACGATGGCGGGCTTGACTGGATAGGGGCCAAGCGCCTTGGTTCCGCGCATTTGCCGCAGGGCGCGCCCACCTCCCCGGCGCTGGCCAACCTCTGTGCTTTCAATCTCGATTTGCGGCTTGAAGGCTTGGCCTGGGTGTTCGGCGCGAGCTATACGCGCTATGCCGATGACCTGGTATTTTCAGGCCCCGAGTCGCTGCGACGGCAGTTTCGCGCCTTGCACGCCTGGGTTGCAGAGATCGTTCGCGACGAAGGTTTTACCCTGCATCCGGACAAGACGCGTTGCCTGCCCCGGCATCAGCGGCAGCGCGTGACCGGAGTCGTGGTCAATGTGCGACCAAATGTTCCGCGTGATGATTTCGACCGGCTGAAAGCGTGTTTGCATCAAAGCGTGCTGCATGGGCCAGCCTCGCAAAACAAGGACGGGCTTGCCGATTTTCGATCACACCTGCTGGGCCGGATTGGTTGGGTCGGGCAATTCAGCATGACGCGGCAGGCCAGACTCATGCGCCTGTTTGGGCAGATCAACTGGTCGATCTGAGGGTTGCCATGGCCGCGGAGGTGGCACACGGCAGCTGCATTGATCTGCGCCGGCGCGGCGCTAGCGCGGGGACGGCATCAGCCGCTCCTGAATCAGCTTCAAGGCTTCCGGCGAAACGCTCTCTTCGCCGCGGAAGGGGTTGTCCATCGCGGCGATGAAAAACAGCATCAAGCCGACAAAAGTCGCCAGGATGCCCGACAGCACAAGGTGTAGCGCCAGCCGGTCCATGGAAAACAGCCACAGCAGCGAAAAGTTCAGCGCTGCACCCAGACATACCACCCACCACAGCACACCCGAGAGGGAGGTGCTGACGATCTGCAGGCGCGCATACCGGGCCTCCAGAAAGCTGTTGAATTGCCGCAGTGTTTCGGCATGCAGGATTTCCTGTGTCCGGCTGGCGGGCGCAAATGACAGCAGTTGGCGGTGAATGTCTGAAACGCGCGTGGTTCCACCAGGATGCAGCCTTCCTTGCCGTTGTTCAGCCCAGGCTTCGTCGATCAGAAAGCGTACGTAGTCCCTCATCCCGCCTTCCAGCGTGGCGCGCGCTGGCTCCGGATAGTTCGACAGATCGCGGTACAGCGCCGCAATGGCGGTTGCCTCCTTGCCCACGGCTTTTTCCGCATCCGCGAAGTTCTGGTAGGTGGCAACCGCGATCAGACCCAGCATCAGCCCGTAGAACACCCCATAGGCCGAAAGAAAATAGCTGACAAAGTCATTGGCGTCTGGCTGCGGACCGAGCCACTTGCGCACCAACGGCCGCAGCAGAAGCAGACCGCCCCACGTGTAGGCCAGGCAGACGGCGCAAAAAAGCAGCGCCAGCACCCAGTTGGGTATGTCGTAAATCCAGTAGAACATGGCGCCTGCCCCTCTTGTTATGTCGAACTCCACTCCGAAGTGGATGATAACCAAAGGCCGCATGCCGAAAGTTTTCGGCACCGRCTGCCCGGCAAAACGCGGCCAGCGGTGCGGCAGAGGCTCAATACCCGATATACCGAAGTAAAAATTGACTGCAAGGCCAGTAAATACTGCGCAAACAGCTATCAATTTAATAGCCAACTCGCTTTACGTGAACCTCAGGGCGTACACCGGGCGACTCCAGCGCTGTGCCTTTCGCGCGGACATTCAGCTCAAGCTCCACCAGCTCCTGCGCGTAATAAGCAAAAGCCTCTGCCCGCGCTCCGGCGCGCACACGAGCGCCTCTTTCAGGGGCCGCTCACGCGGCCATCTGTACGGCGTGCCGGAAGATATCGCCCGGCGTGCTCATCCAGACCTGGCCCCGGTCACGTGCGGCGGCGACATGCTGAAGCGCGCGCCGCAGGTGG
>NZ_JBFUCA010000251.1:0-6082 GCF_056405475.1 Polaromonas sp. P1_G4 | reverse complement strand
ACCTACGACACCCAGGGCAACCAGCTGAGCCAGACCGTCACAGATACCGCTACCAATGTGGCACGGACCGCCAGCTGGACCTACGTCCCCAGTGGAAGTGCACAAGGCTTGGTGGCGACCCAGAGCGTCAACGGCGCCGTCCGCCAGACCTACGCCTACTATGGCAGTAACAGCTTCAGCGGAGCTGTGTCCAATGGAGACCCCGAGTGGAACCGCGTCAGCTTGCTGCTCAACGGCACTGGTGCGGCCGGCTCGCCCATCGTGGACAGCAGTCTGTCACCCAGACCCTTGACAGTGTCGGGTAATGCGCAGATCAGCACGGCCCAAAGCAAATTTGGCAGTAGTTCAATTTACTTTGACGGCGCAAGCTCCTATATCTCGACACCCGCCGCAGGATCCTTCCAGTTTGACGCGGGAAACTTCACCGTTGAAAGCTGGGTCTATCAAGCAAACAACACCACGGGCTATGCGTCGGGAATTCAAAGCATCGTGGGCCAGTACCAACTGGGTGTGAATGGAAACGCCAGCTTTGGATTGCTCACTATTGGAGGTTACCCCCAGGCAGCGTTCTTCGCTGGTAGCTCACTGGTTGCAGTTATCAATGCGCCCAATGCGCTACCCCTGAACACCTGGAACCATCTGGCCGCAGTGCGCAATGGCAACCTGGTGACCCTCTACGTCAACGGCGTGAGTGTTGGCTCTGCGGCTCTTTCCGTCAGCCTGAATACTTCTTCACGCAATGTTGCCATCGGTGCCGACTCGATCGGCGCTGGTGGCTGGAATGGGTACCTCTCTGATTTGCGGATCACCAAGGGATTTGCGCGGTACACCACCAACTTCACACCACCGGCACAGGCCTTCCCCAATAGCGGACCCATCACCATTGACCCAAATGCGGTAGGCCACACAGCAGGCGATCTCCAGTCGATCACCAATGCAGCAGGCCACGTGACCCAGTTCACGCTGTACGACAGGGCAGGGCGTGTGCGACAGATGGTCGACCCCAAAGGCATCGTCACAGACATGAGCTACACGCCTCGAGGCTGGGTCAGCAGCGTGACAGTCACCCCGCCGGGCGGAGCAGCCCGCACCACCAGCTACACCTACGACAACGCCGGCCAGCTGACAGGCGTCACGCTGCCCGACAACAGCACCATGAGCTACAGCTACGACGCCGCACAGCGCCTGACGGGTGTGACGGACGCCAAAGGCAACACCGTCAGCTACACCCTGGACGCTATGGGCAACAAGACCGGCGAGCAGGTCAAAGACCCACAGGGCAACCTGCAAAGAAACATTACCCGGGTGTATGACGCCTTGAACCGGGTCCAGCAACTCACGGGAGCGAGCAATTGAACACCACAACAACCATCACCCCAGCAGGAGGTCGCATGCGCAGCCCTAGTTCCACCAGAGCCGTCACCACCTGGCTCAGCCGCCTGGCACTGCTCATCGCCCTGGCTCCGGTCCTGGCGCTGGCCGCCACCCCCACGACCACAGCGCTTTCAAGCAGCGCAGGGACTGCGCCGGTCGGCCAGAACATCACCTTGACCGCCATCGTCACAGGCGCCAGTCCCACCGGCAACGTCACCTTCAAGGATGGTGGAACCACTCTGGGCAGCGGCGCCGTGACAGGCGGCGTGGCAACGCTTGCCACCAACGCCCTAGCCCTGGGCAGCCATGCCTTAAGCGCCGACTACGCAGGCGATACCAACAACGACCCTTCCACATCTGGCTCCATCACCGTCGCCATCAACAGCGGCACCCTGACCTGGCAATACGGCTACGACGCCATGGGCAGGCCCACCACCGTGGTCGAYCCCAATGGTCTTGCCAGCTACACCTACTACGACAGCCTGGGYCGCCCCATCCAGACCCAGCAGCCCGCCAACACCGGWAGYRSSACSCCSACCACCACCGGCTTYGCCTACAACGCCAATGACAACCTGACCCAGGTCACCGACCCCCGCAACCTCGCCACCACYTACAGCCCCAACGGCCTGGGYGATGTCACMGCGCARACCAGCCCKGAYACCGGMRCSAGCCAGTACACCTAYGACCTCAACGGCAACGTCCTGACCAAGACCGACGCCMGAGGCAAGCTCACCCAGTACACCTATGACAACTTGGACCGCCTCAAAACCATCAGCTATGCCACCGGCACGSCCAGCGTGCTCGAGTACGACGGCGGATCCACYCCCACCCCGGCMGCCGTAGGCGARCTCACCAAAATCACYGACGCCTCCGGCCAGRCYGTCTACAGCTACGACAGCCTGGGCCGCAAGACMGGCAARACCCAGACCATAGGCGGCAAGACCTTCACCGTCGGCTACAGCTGGGGCGATAGCGGAAGTGCGTTGGACAAACTCACGGCAATCACCTACCCCAGCGGAACAAAGGTCAACTACAGCTACGATGCCCAGGGCGTGGTCAATGCCGTCACGGTCAATCCGCCGAACGCCAAYGGCGYGGGCACCAAYACCGGCACCACCYTGCCGCTGATAGCRGGYATCACYACCAAYGCKGAAAGYAAAMTSACYGGCTGGAGCTGGGCCAGCAGCAAGACYCAGGCGATTGCCTAYGAYGCCAACGGMCAGATCAGYGCRTACAACCTGGGCGACCCRACCAGCACTGGCATCCGTCGCACCGTTAACCGGGACAGCGCCGGGCGCATCACCGGCTACACCCACACCAGCAACGGGACTCCGGTGCCCAGCCTGGACCAGAGCTTTGGCTATGACAACCTGAACCGGCTGATCAGCGCCACTCTGGGCAGCAGTGCGGTGCAGTACAGCTACGACGCCACCGGCAACCGTACGGCCAAAGTCATTGGCGGCACCAGCTACCCCAACACGATTGCCACCACGAGCAACCGGCTGAACCAGACCCAGGACAGCACGGGAACAGCCACCGTGCAACACGATGCGGCGGGCAATATCACGAGCGATGGGACCAACAGCTATACGTACAGCGACCGCGGGAGACTGGCGACGATGACGAACGCCGGTGGCACGGTGAGCTACAGCTACAGCGCGCTGGAGCTGAGGATGAGCAAGACGGGCCCGACGGCTCTGGTGCCCACCGGTGCGGCTTACTACGTCTATGACGAAGAGGGCAAGCTGCTAGGTGAATACGACGCCAATGGCGTGCCCCAATACGAAACCGTCTACTTGGGCAGCCCGGTCGGGGTAGTCAAGCAGACGGGCACGGCTGCGGGATCAAACATCGCCATCAGCTTGTACAACGTCTCAACTGATCAGCTGGGTGCGCCGAGAGTGATCACACGTCAGAGTGATGAAGCCTTCGTTTGGCGCTGGGATACGGCGGARCCCTTTGGSGCGACGGCGCCTGATCAGAACCCCGAAAGCCTGGGGACCTTCACATATAACCAGCGACTGCCTGGGCAAACCTTTGATGCCGAGAGTGGGCTGTTCCAGAACTGGAATCGGGAATACAACCCGCGCATTGGCCGATACATTCAATCTGATCCTATTGGGCTCGCCGGAGGCATCAACACCTTTGGATATGTCGCTGGAAACCCAACGTCCTTTGTTGACCCTTATGGAAAGCAAGCATCGTTAGCGTGGTGTTTTGGAGGACCTGCTGGATGTGTGGCGGGAGTTGGAGTTGCTGGCCTGACGTGGATGGCTGTACAGGAAGCAAATAAAGACAAAGGTGCATCAAAGGTCGAGGCTTCACCCGAGAAAAAAGAATGCTGTGCGTTATACACTGACGTTTACGATGTCGGAAGAGAGAATGCACCAAAGCACGGGAAAACCCAAATTGGGAACCGCGGAGCCGAGCCTGCAAATCCGGAGTTCGCCCTGCAAAATTCGATGGGCGCAGGCGAATGGAAGCTTGGATTTGACGGTCTGACCGGAGAACTTGTCATGTTTCGGTTGCAGCGTACTGATGAGCAAAAATGTATCAAGTACTGGCACGGATATGTTGTCAATCAGCGTGAGTTAACTCACGAGCAATGGAGAGCGGGGCGTGACGCTGGCTTTCCGAACTGGACAAGAAAACCAGGGGCGAAATGATGGATGTAAACAGTGCTTCTTATTACTTTAGCTTGATAGGTTTCTCGATCGAAGTCCGTGTCAATATTCAATCATCTATAGATTTCACAAAGAGATTTCATCATCATGGCCCAGACTTTGTGTTTGCCGTTGCGGAGATATGGCTTCACCGTGAAGAGGCGAAGCATCTCATCATTCCGGCGACTCATCCGGGAAATTTTTTGGAAAGCTTGAGATCTTTGGATAAGCTCATATCAAATCCCCCGTCAGCTCTAGGTATGGAGCAGCTTGTTCCTTGTGGTGGGTGGTGTTCGTGGATGGCGGGCTATTGGGATCGAGTTGATAAAGAGTGCAATACGGCCGATGACGAAAAGCTATATGACCTTCTAATTCCCTTGTCGTTTGTCGAAAGTAGAGTCGGTCATATTGCCCTGTACATGTATGGAGGCAAGAGAATATTTGAAGTTGCCACTCGTCTAGGTGAACATGAAGGACGCCAAACGGTCGGCGCTTGGTCGGAATTCAGTTCGGATGCTCTAGGTAATGAAATTGCGCATTTGAAGAAGGTTATTGCTGCGGATATTCGTGATGCGATAAAGAGGCAATCCCTATAGGCACCAGCGCCCGGTTTCCTCTCGTTCTTCAACCAAAAAAAATTCATCCACAGCCCCAGCTGCTAAAGCTGAGTTTCCGGATGGCCGTTGAATTGCACTGAGGTCTGCCCCGAGTTTTGGAGTGACCCCTCGGGCTGGGACCAGCAGGTTACGGGAGCCAGCCAGTACACCTATGACGCGCTCGGCAACCTGCCCACCAAAACCGATGCCAGGGGAAAGCTCACCCAGTATGTGGAWTTTCGTGCTTGTTTGATCCGTTTTTTTATCGAGCGCTGAGCCACCGATGACGCTCTTTTTCGCAGGACTGGCGATCCACATTTCAGGGTTTTKATRTGGGTCAAGCRACKGCGAAAAAAGYGGGTCACATCGACGCGAAACTTGACAGTCGTGGGTTGCCTCTCGCCTCCTACGGCGAAGTACGCTCAGGCCAAACTCAACACCGTCTTGACCAGCGCCTGCGCACGCGGCACCAGCGTATCGAGGCAGCAGTATTCGTTATCGGTATGCGCCTTCGCGCCGACCGGGCCGACACCACACAGTGTGGGAATACCCAGCGAGGCGGTAAACCCGGCATCGGAGCAACCGCCCGTTGCTTCACCGGCCACGTCGAAACCGACCAGGGCCGCGCTGGCCTTGTAGCGCTGCATCAGGTCGCTGCTGGCTTCGGGTTCCAGGGGCAGCGACTCCGACATCTGTGTGATGCGGATGGTGGTGCCCGGCACACCGGGCGCGGCGGCCAGGGCGTGGATGCTGGCGAACACCGCCTGGCGCTCGGGCAGGGTGCGAAAGCGCACGTCCAGCTTGGCCTGCGCCGCTGGGGCCACGGTGTTGGTCGACATGCCGCCGCTGATCAAACCGACATTGGTGGTGATGCCGCAGCTGTAGTCGGTTAACGCGTGCAAGGCGGTGACCAGTTGCGCCAGGGCGCCGATGGCGCTGGCGCCGTCAGCGTGGTTCATGCCCGAGTGGGCGGCGCGGCCGGTGACTTCAATCAAAAAGGTGGCGCCACCCTTGCGCTCGGTGACCAGGTTGCCACTGACGCGGCCGGGTTCTGAGTTGAAAACTGCCCGTGCACCGCGCGCATGGGTTTCGATGGCGATGCGGCCGTTTTGCGAGCCGATTTCTTCGTCGGCCGTGAAAAGGCCCAGCACCGGGAAGGGCAGCGGCGGCAGCTTTTGCAGCGCCATCATCACAAAGCATTGCAGCACCAGGCCGGACTTCATGTCGGACACGCCGGGGCCGTAGCCGCGCTCGCCGTCCACGCGCCAGGGCCGCTGGGCCACGGTGCCGGTGGGGAACACGGTGTCGCGGTGGCCCATCAACACCACCGGCGCTGCCGCGGCTTGCGCGCCAGGCAGGCGGGCCAGCAGCACGTCGCCCTCGGCGACATCACCGCGGTGTTCGGCGCTGATGCCCGCGGTTTGCAGCCAGCCCGCCATGGCCTGGGCC
>NZ_JBFUCA010000250.1:0-6088 GCF_056405475.1 Polaromonas sp. P1_G4 | reverse complement strand
CGGCGCCTGGGGCCGGCAAAGCCGGACCCTCGGCCCCCACTGGTGGAATACCTCCACCACTTGTTGCACCCACAGAATTCTCCAACCCAGCATGAGCCGCGGAACCGGCTTTGCCGGGCCGCAGGCACAGTCCCCTGCAAGGGGAAAAGGGCTACACGGAGTGAGCCCGATAGGGGTGTGCCAATTCTCGGCTTTGCCGGGCCGCAGGCGCAGCGGCCCCCTTGGGGGGCAGGGAGCTACACGAAGTGAGCGACCGTGGGGGCCATAATCTTTCATTTTCTGGAGACCGCGTGGATATTGCACTGTTGATCAAAGCCGCCGTCATGGGCATCGTCGAGGGCCTGACTGAATTCCTGCCGATCTCCTCGACAGGGCACCTGATATTGGCCGGTGCGCTGCTGGGATTTGACGATGAAAAAGCCAAGGTGTTTGATATCGCGATCCAGACTGGCGCCATTTTTGCGGTGATCCTGGTGTACTGGCAGAAGATCCGCGCGACCGCCGTAGCCCTGCCGACCGAGAAACAGGCGCAACAGTTTGTGCTCAATGTGCTGGTGGCTTTTGTGCCCGCCGTGGTGCTGGGCCTGCTGTTCGGCAAAGCCATCAAGGCCCATCTTTTCACGCCCGTGGTGGTGGCCAGCACTTTCATCATCGGCGGCTTCATCATCCTCTGGGCCGAAAAGCGGCAGCAAAAGAACACCGCGGCTGCGCGCATCCAGGAGGTGGAGGACATGACCGTGATGGACGCGGTGAAGGTCGGCCTGGTGCAATGCCTGGCGATGATTCCCGGCACCAGCCGAAGCGGTGCGACCATCATCGGCGGCATGCTGCTGGGGCTGTCGCGCAAGGCCGCGACCGACTTCTCGTTTTTCCTGGCCATGCCGACGCTGATTGGCGCCGGCGCCTACAGCCTGTACAAGGAGCGGGCGCTGCTGTCTGCTGCCGACATGCCCATGTTTGCGGTAGGCCTGGTGTTTTCGTTTTTCAGCGCCTGGCTTTGCGTACGCTGGCTGCTGCGCTACATCTCGACCAACAGCTTTGTGCCGTTTGCCTGGTACCGCATCGCGTTCGGCATTGTGGTGCTGGCCACGGCGTGGAGCGGGCTGGTGGTTTGGGCGGCGTAAAAAACTGAGCGTCCGGTAAAAGAGACGCAGGGGAGGGGACTGCCATGACCTGGCTTCGGTATTTTTCTGTTCTTCTTTGGGGCTTGCTGCTGGCACAGCTGTCGCATGCGAGTGGCCCGGTATTTATCCCGTCGCAGGACGGCAAGCTGCAGATTCCCGGCTACTGGTTCGACACCGGCGACAAGGATCCGCGGCCCGTCATCATCGGCCTGCATGGCTGCGGCGGCGGGCTCGACAGTAAAGGCAATTTTGCCGAGCGGCTCTTCCGGTATGGCGGGTACTTCAACGCGGAGCGCATGCATTTCCTCGCGCTGGACAGCTTCACCCCGCGTGGCCAGAAATCGATTTGCGAGACACCCAACAAGCTCCGCACCATTCACGAAAGCGATCGCCGCGAGGACGTGTTCGCCGCCATCGACTGGCTGGTGAAGCAGCCGTCTGTGGATGCTTCGCGCATTGTGGTCCTGGGCTGGTCGCATGGCGCGCAGACGGTGCTCAGCACTATCGACGCCACAGACAAATACGTGCAGGCACAGAAGATGCAGCCGCGCGCCGCCGTGGCTTTTTACCCTGGCTGCCTGCTGAACAACAGGATGTGGAACTATGAAGTCCATGTGCCGCTCCTGATCATGATCGGCGAGCTCGACGACTGGACACTGGCCCCGGAGTGCGTCACCCTGCATGGGCGCCTGCAAAAGAACAAAGCCAATTCGCCGGTGGAACTGACGGTTTACCCCGGCAGCTACCACGGCTTTGACGGCCCCGGGCCTGTCAAACAAATGGAAGGCCTGGGCAACACCAAAACCGGCAAGGCCACGGTGGGCGGCAACCCCGCAGCGCGGGAAGCATCACATGCGCGCATGTTCGAGTTTCTCTCGGCGCAGCTGGGCCAGCCCTTGCTGTTGTCGCACGCCCAGCGCTTCAAAGGGCATCACTACGTGGTGCCGCCGGCCTCCGGCTTTGCGGCGGCCGATGACACAGCGGCCGTGCCGCTCAGCGACGCCGGCAAGGCGCGTTATGCCCACTTCCGCAGCTTGCCGTCTCCCAAAGCCTTTGCCGTGACGGAGAAGGGCGGCTGGTACTTCAACGCCGGCGAGCCCGAAGCCATGGCGACGACCTTCCAGCAGTGTGCGAGGGCGAAATCGAAGTGCTGGCTGTATGCGGTAGACGATCAGGTGGTGTGGCAGCCCGATGCGGCGGCGCGGGCGGGTGAAGCGGGCCTGAAACGCGTGGGTGCGCCAGCCCGTTGAGCGATGCGTTGCCCAAGCTGCGATTGGCGTGACGTCTGACAAAAGCTGTCACATCCTGGTGTTACGCTGGATTTTTAAACTTCAGGCAGGGTCGCACCATGAGTATTCTCGGCAAAATTTTCGGCAAGATATTTCCCTCGCTGCAAACGCCCGATGCCGCGCCGCCGGTGGCTGCCGCTCCCGCTGACACGGCTCCCGCAGCGCCTGCCCCGGCGCCTGCAGCGCCGCCCATGCAGCAGGTGGATGTCGAAGCCCTGCTCAACGGCATGGCCAGCAAGAACCCGGAAAAACTCAACTGGAAGACCTCTATCGTCGACCTGATGAAGCTCCTGCACCTGGACAGCAGCCTGGGTGAGCGCAAGGAGCTGGCGAAGGAACTGGGTTACACGGGTGACATGAATGACAGCGCGACCATGAACATCTGGCTGCACAAGCAGGTCATGAACAAGCTGGCAGCCAACGGCGGCAAGGTACCCGCCGACCTGATGGATTAGCCCCGCGAAGGGACGAACGCTCAGGCGGACCTGAGCTTTTCCACTAGGGCTGTGTAGCCGGCCATCGCGTCTTCGCGGGTCATGCCCTTGCGCTGGGCCCAGGCATCGTATTTGGCGCGGCCTGTCACGTCCATCATGCCGGGGCGTTCGCCGGTCGCGTCCCCCAGCGTCGCCTGTTTGTACAAGGCATAGAGGCCCAGCAGGGCTTCGTTGTCAGGTGGTTGGGCCAGCGTCTTCACCGCAATGCCGGCGGCTTCAAAAGCGCGCTCGGCTTCGCTGGGCCCGGCAGGGGCCACAGGTTCACCAAAGTGCGCGTCTTCCAGCGCCACGTCATCAGGGAACCAGCGTGCATCGAGCAGCCGGCCCGAGCGCACCGCAAAGGCCAGCACACCTTGCGACATCAGGCCGCCGGCCGTGAGCGTAGCGGGCACCACCGCCACGCCGGCATTGAACACCGGCTGCCCGAATGCCGTGAACCGCACTGCAGCGGCCCACGGCAGCATGGCTTGCAGACCCTTGTTGCCGCGGTAAACGCCGCTGGCGCGGTTGGCGCCGGGCTGGAACCATGCCATGTCCGAAGCGCCCCTGGCAAAGATGCCGGTGAAGTCGCCGGCCTCCAGCGAGGTACGCAGCGCTTGCGCAAAGGCGATGAGTGCTTCGGGGCTCATCTTCGGGTCGTCTACCGCCATGCCCAGTGAGGCCGCGCTGCTGGCGCCGAAAAACTCCAGCACGTTGCGGGCAACCTGTTCGCGGTCGTTGTCGACGCAGATCATGTGATAGCTGTTTTCCAGCACCACCATGCGGGCTTTGGCGCCGCCTATCTGCTCGACCAGGTAGTTGGCCGAGCTCAGGCTGGTGAGTTCGTCCTCGCGTGCATGGATCACCAGGGTTTCGCTGGCCATGTCTTTCAGGCCGGTCATCACCCAGCCGCGAAGCCGGTCTACCTGCCGCACGCAGGCCAGCGGTACCCAGCGGTAATGAAAGGCTTCACCGCGCGCAAATTTGGCCTTGACGATGGCGCGCAGCTGTTCGTTCTTGATGCCGAAAGGGTCTTCTTCCTCGACCTTCATGCGTGCTGCAACGCCGGGCAGGTGGTACATCAGGTGGCGCAGCGGTGTGTACCAGGCGGTGGCCCACCCGTCGATGTAGATAGGCGGCGCCAGCGCGATCAGCTTGCCGCGCGTGTGCTTTTGCCGCTTGGCCAGCTCGGTGGCCAGCAGTGCGCCCATGCACATGCCCATGATGTGGAAGTTGTCGTGCTGCGCGGCCACCTCGTGGTATTTGGCGGTGACGGCATCCATCCACTGCTCAGCGGTCACGTTCACCAAATCCTCGGGCGTGGTGCCGTGGCCGGGCAGGGTCAGCGAATGGGTGACAAAACCGGCGTTTTTCAGCCGCTTGTGCATGGAGCCCAGATCGTATTGCGTGCCGCCCAGCCCGTGAATGAGGAAAACGGCCGGCGTCTTCTTGTCCACGGCCGGCGCTGGTGACTCGGCGGAAGCGGTGCTGGAAGTGTCCAGAGCCACGTCAGGCCTCGACTTCCAGCAGCGCTGCAACCTGTTCGACATTGCCGTCGGCGCCGCGCACACCCGACAGGCGCGCGTTCACGCTGGCCACGCGGCCGTCGCTCCAGCGCAGGGTGTTCTTCCACAGCACGTGGTCGCGCTGGCCCTGCGTCAGGTCGCGCCAGTCGGCTTGCAGTCCGGGCTGCTCTTGCGGGTCGGCGTGGGCGATGAAGTCCTGCACGGTCAGCAGTGCGTTGGCGTTGGTGCGCAGCAACTCGCTGGCACCTTCGCCCCATTCGGCAGCGCCCGTCCTGGCGTCAAAATTGGCGACCACCGTGCGGTTGGAGTCCAGCACCTGGCGGTAGCGGGTGCGCCAGTCCTGCGCCTGCGCCAGGGCCTGTGCGGCGGTGGCGCCCAGGGCATTGACCACGCCCACCAGCAGCGCCATCACGGCGACATAACCTTGTACCTCGATCACCGCTTCGCCGGGAAAGCCTTCCACTTCGGCGAAGGGGCCGCCGCCGGCGTTGGTCCAGGCGACCAGGGCCAGCGCGCCGATGAGCGTGGCCACCGTGGCGCCGCGTTCTTTCCAGAGGATGGCGGTCACCACCATGAAGGGCAGCGGCAGGTAGGTGAGGGTGGGGCCCAGCGATGCGCTGAACCGGTCGGACACATCGCTTGAAAAGATCAGCCCCGCCACCACAAAGAAAAGCAGGAAGGTGCCCGCGCCCGCCAGGAACTGGCTGGTGGCCATGCCGCCCGAGCGCTTGACCTTGAAGCCGGAAAACGCAGTGATGAGCGGCGCGATCAGCAAGATGCCGACAAAGGTGGTGCAGGTCCACACGCGCCATTCGGTCAGCAGGACAACGGGCTCCGGCAGGGCCCAGCTCCAGAGCMTCACGCCGATGCTGGCACCCAGCGCGGAGGTCAGCAGTGCGCCCAGCAGCACGCCGGCGTAAGCCTTGCCCGGCTCCATGCCGCCGTCGGGCCCGGTGCTGCGCAGCAGGCGCGCCACCCAGGCGCCCAGGCTGGCGCAGAGGGCTTCGTTCAGGCCAAAAGCGATGGCAGGCAACACGGCCAGGCCGTCCAGCAAAGCCAGCGCGATGGCCGCCAGCGCGGCGCCCGCCAGTACGGCGGGGCGCTTGGGCGGCTTCACGGCCAGCAGCGCGCCAAAGGTGACGCCCGTGGCCAGCCAGACGGATGCGCTCAGCGTCATCGCGTCGCCCATGCTTTGGGACAGCACCGCTGCAACGGCCCAGGCTAGAAAGGTCACGGCAAGGGTGACGATAAAGGACAGGGCCATGAGAAACCTCCTCTGAGAATCGTTCTGATGCGCGGCACAGGGGCTGCCGGATGTGCTGGGCTAGTTTATCCAGTCTGTTGCGAATGTTGAACCGCAGTCTTGAGGGTAAGTCCCCGCGGCGTCAATATCGCTGAAATCTGCACTTTTAGGTGGTTTTTGGCCTTTTGGGAAATAGGGACGGGCGCTGGCAGCTATTGAATTGATAGCGGTTCCTTGAGGCCGGTTTGTGTTCCGACTGGGCGCTTTCGTCTAGGAGCTGCTGGCCGGGCAACCCCCGGCCAGCCGCCCTCAGCAGAGGGCGCACCGCCGGAAACAACAGCAGCCTACTCGAGGAAATTCCTCAAAGCCGCCTCAACCGCAGCCGCCGTTGCCAATGGCTTCTCCATCGGAAACAGATGACTCCCATCCAGCA
>NZ_JBFUCA010000249.1:0-6105 GCF_056405475.1 Polaromonas sp. P1_G4 | reverse complement strand
CCAATATTACATATGTGTCAATATTGGCCTGACCAATCAACACCGCAGACCCGCGAAGCCCACAGAGAAGCAACGATGGATCAGAAATAACCGGCACCTCCCCGGCAAGTGGTTTTCACTCGGTGCAAGCGCCCGAACGCAGTGACCCGGCGAGAAACAGGGACGGCGCCGGCGTCGTAGAGAGCCGCCACCCTCTCTAATCGGTGAAGGCTCGCGCCCGGGGCCAAGTCCACTTTCTTTCCTGCCGGCTTCGCCATGTCGTTTGCAGCAAAGTCTTTTCTCCTCTGAAGCGCACAGCCAGGAGGACAACTCCGGAATCGATATAGGTTGCAACCCATATGAATTCGTGTATGGATCAAGCCCAAAACATGATCGCCAAAGCAGGGCCGGCTTGCTATCATCCGCGCCATTCAGAGGGCCCGAATGCAACCACCTTCCTCCGGACTCCTTCTCGTCACGGGTGCCACCGGCAAAGTGGGCCGCGCGTTCATCCAGCGAGTACTGGAGGACGCCAGTCTTGATCGCTTCCGCGTGCGGGCGCTCTGCCACAACCGTGTGTTGCAGCCTCGCGAACGCCTGGAGTGCGTGCGGGGTTCCATTCAGGATCGCGCGGACGTGCAGCGCGCGCTCGAAAGCGTGACACACGTGCTGCACCTGGCCACAAGCAAGGAAACGCCGGACGAGGTGATGGATGTCGCCGTCAAGGGCATGTTCTGGTTGCTCGAGGGCTGCCGGACAAGCACCACCTTCCGGCAATTCGTGCTGGTCGGCGGCGACGCCGCTGTCGGGCATTTCCACTACGCGCACCCCGTACCGGTGGTAGAAAGCCAGCCGCATACCGCCTACCCTGGATGCTATGCCCTGTCCAAAGTACTGGAAGAAGTAATGCTCCAGCAGTACCAGGTCCAGTATGACCTGAACGGCTGCTGCCTGCGTGCACCCTGGATCATGGAGAAAGACGATTTCCGCTTCACTTTGTCTTTCGGCGACGACGTGTTCGGAGGCCCGCGCTGGCGGGACCTGGTGACAGAGAGCGAAGCGCGCGACCACGTTCGCAGCGGCGCCGTCCCGGTGATGCTTGATCCGGATGGTCAACCAGTGAAGCGCAACTTCGTCCATGTGTGCGATCTTGTGGATGCCATCTTGCTGGCCCTGGACGCACCACGCGCCCGGCAGCAACTGATGAACGTGTGCATGGACGAGCCGCTCGACTATGGCGAGCTTGGCACATACCTGGCACGCACGCGGGGCCTGCCGCTCGTGCCAGTCCGCACACCCTACCGCTCCACGTGGCTGGACAACACCAAGGCGAAGTTCCTGCTGGGCTGGCACCCCCAGTTCGACATGGCCCGGATGGTCGAGTCCGCGTGGACGTACCAACGAGCACCCGACGATCCTCGCATGGTCTGGTATCCCGGCTGAGTTCAGCCGCCCGCTACAGCACCGGGCGGTCAGTAAGGCAAGAGTGCTGCACCCGATCGAACAGATACGAAGACAGGAGACACAAGATGACCCCGATGAAACGACGCAGCTTTGCCGCCATCATGGCGGCCGCCGGCCTGGCATACGCCTGGGCGACACCGGCCTGGAGCCAGGCGAAAGGTAAGAAGCTGGTGATCGGCTTCGCGCAGACCGGCGCCGAAAGCGAGTGGCGCACAGCCAATACGGACTCCGTCAAGGCCGCTGCCAGCGCGGCCGGCTATGAACTGAAGTTCTCAGACGCACAGCAGAAGCAGGAGAACCAGATCAAGGCAATCCGGTCCTTCATCGCCCAGAAGGTGGACGTCATCATCCTCGCACCGCTCGTCACGACGGGCTGGGATACCGTGCTGCGGGAGGCCAAGTCCGCCAAGATCCCCGTCATTCTGGAAAGCCGCAGTGTGGTGGTGAAAGATCCCTCCACCTGGACCACCTTCGTGGGTTCGGACTTCGTCGAGGAAGGCCGGCGCGCCGCGCAGTGGTTGCTTGATAACACCAAGAACACCACCGGCGACGTGAACATCGTCGAATTGCAGGGCACCGTGGGCTCCGATCCCGCGATCGAACGGAAGAAAGGCTTCGAGGAAGGGCTCAAAGCAAATCCTCGCTACAAGATCATCCGCTCGCAGACCGCCGACTTCACCCGCGCCAAGGGCAAGGAAGTCATGGAAGCCTTYCTCAAGGCTGAAGGCAAGAAGGTCAACGTGCTGTACGCACACAACGACGACATGGCCATCGGCGCGATTCAGGCCATCGAGGAAGCAGGCCTGAAGCCGGGCAAGGATATCCTCGTAATCGGCGTGGATGCGGTCAAGGGCGCCTTCGAGGCGATGATCGCCGGCAAGATGAATGTCAGCGTGGAGTGCAACCCCCTGCTTGGCCCCCAGCTGATGGAAGCGGCAGCCAAAGCCGCCTCGGGGCAAACGCTGCCGCGCTGGATCAAGTCGATCGAGGGTGTGTTCCCGGCCGAAGTAGCCGCCAAGGAATTCCCGAACCGCAAGTATTGACACTGACAGTCGGGCCCCGCTGCAAGCCACGGCGGCGGGCCCAGCTGTGGCTCATCATTCTCAGAGTCGCCGCGATGCCGTGAGCTACACCAGGCTGTGTGCCCAGACACCAGACGTCGTGAGATAGCAGGCGTACAGCGACGTCGTGGCCGTGATGAAAAGGCGGTTACCTCGCGGCCCGCCGAACTCTACATTGGCCACCGGCTCGGGAACGAGGATCCGGCCAAGGAGTTCGCCCTGCGGCGAGAAGCAATGCACGCCGTCTCCGGCGCTGGTCCACACATTGCCGCGCAGGTCCACGCGAAGGCCGTCCGGTATCCCAGCATCCACGGTGGCGAAGACTTCGCCGCCTCGCAGCCGGCCGCCGGCTGCCACGTCAAACACTCGAATGTGTCGCGGCCCCTGCGGATCATGTGATGCCCCGGAATCCGCCACATACAGCAGGGTGCCGTCCGGAGAAAACGCCAATCCATTGGGCTGCACGAAGTCCGTGGCGGCAACTTCCACTCGCCCGCTACCGGCGTCGACCCGGAACACGTAGCGGCCACCGTACTCGGGCTCGGCCGCATAACCCTCGTAATCGGACAGGATCCCGTAGGTCGGGTCGGAGAACCACACGGCGCCATCGGGCGCGACAACGGCGTCATTCGGCGAGTTCAGCCGCTTGCCTTCAAAGGCGCTTGCGATCACGATGCGCCGGCCATCGAGCTCGGTGCGGCTGACGCAGCGCGTGCCATGCTCGCAGCTGATCAGGCGGCCTTCGCCATCACGCGTATGGCCGTTGGCGAAGTTGGAGGGCCTGCGAAACTCTACTACGTTGCCMTCGCCTGCGCCGTCGGGCACCCACCGCAGGACGCGGTTGTTGGGGATGTCGCTGAACAGCAGGAAGTCGCCGGCCGGAAAATACACGGGGCCCTCTGCCCAACGCGTGCCGGTGAAGAGCTTTTCTACAAACCCGTTCGGCGGAACCAGTCCGCGAAAACGCACATCGTGCAGCAGGAAATCGCCCCGGATGCCATAGCGGTCAGCCAAGATCACCTCACCCTGGCCGAACGGCCATACAGCAGCAGCATGCACAGGATCAGCGCGCCATAGATGATCTGGCGGCCCGCCTCGGGCATCTGCAGAACCGCAAGCACGCTTTGCAGCAGCACGATGAACACTACGCCTGCAACAGTGCCCAGGTAGCTGCCGCGGCCGCCCAGGATGTTGGTGCCGCCCAGCACGACCGCGGCGATCGCGGGCAGTACGTAGGGATCACCCATGGCCTGGTAGGCGTTAGCCGAGTAGCCGGCGAGCAGTATGCCGGCGAGCGCTGCCAGAGCCCCGCAGGCCACGAAGCACAGCACGATGACTTTGCCGGTGCGCACGCCGGACAGGTAGGCGGCGCGCTCGGTGTTGCCGATGATGTACACGTAGCGGCCGATGGCAGTGCGCGTCAGCACCAGGTAGAACAGCAATGAGACGGCCACCCAGGTCCACACGGCATTGGGCACGCCAAACGTCCTGCCGACGCCCAGTGCACGCATCAGCTCGGTAGCGCCGTGCACCGGTGCATGCCCGCCCGAGTAAAGGACCATCAGGCCCTGCAGCACAGCGTTCGCGCCCAGCGTGAAAATCATCGAAGGGATGCGCAGGATCGCCACCCCCAACCCATTGACCAGGCCGATCAGCGCGCCGCAGGCGATGCCTGCGGGGATCGCCCAGCCGGCGCCATAGGTGGCGCCCGCGGCGGCGGCCATCATTGCCCCGGTGGTGATGGTCCAGGGCACCGACAGGTCAATGTGGCCCAACAGGATGACGGCCATGAGCCCGGCGGCTGTGATGCCAAGGAAGGCGGCGATCTGCAGTTGCAGCAGCAGGTAGCCCGGCATCAGGAAGTTGCTGTTGACGACGCTGGCGGCCAGCAGAAGGGCCAGCGAACACAGGGCCACCATGGCCGGCGGATTCAACAGCAGTCTCTGAAACACACGCTTGCTGGTGGCGGAGGAGCGCGGAGTGTCAACGGAGAGGCTGGTCATCAGAACAGGTCCAGGCGGTTTCGCAGGCGAAGCACGTGCAGCGCGCCGACGCATACAGCCGCCAGGAGGATGAGTCCTTCGAACAGCGGCTGCCAAAGCGCAGGCGCATTGAACACGAACAGCAGGTCGCCAATGGTGCGCAACACGAAGGCACCCAACACCGATCCCACCATGCCCCCTGCGCCCCCATAGAGCGAGGTTCCGCCGATCACGACCGCCGCGATGGAATTGAGGGTGTACAGGCCCGCCTGCGGCGAGCTGGCCTCGCCCGACAGGGAGATCAGCGACAGCAGCAACCCGGCAAGCCCGGAAAGCAGTCCCGCGGCGGTGTACGCGATGAATTTGGCCCGCTGCGACGGAACGCCCGAAAGATAAGCCGCCTGCTCGGACGACCCCACGGCATAACAGGCGCGGCCGATGACCGTGCGCCTGAAGGGCATCCAGCCCAGCACGATGACCGCGGCCAGCAACACCAGCGTTGTGGGAATCGTGCCGAAGAGACGACCGGTCAGCGCGTCTGACAAGCCCTCGCTGACCTCCCCGCCCGGCGCAGGACGCAGCAGCAAGGCCAGGCCGAAGAACACTGCGCCCGTGGCGAGCGTGACGATGATCGGCTGCAGGCGCCCGAATACGACGATTGCACCATTCAGGRCACCGGCCGCCGCCCCGGAGGCCAATACCAGCACCACCCCGAGTGCCACTTGCCAAGGCGCACCGTTCACCACGACGGAGGCCAGGCAACTGGTGAGCACCATCACCATCCCCACGGAGAGGTCCAGGCCGCGCGTGATGACAGGCAGGGTCTGGGCCATCGCAACGATGGCCAGCAGCGCCGCCTTGTTCGAGGCCGTGGTGACGATGCCGACCGATATCGAGCGCGGATGCTCCAGCAGGTACAGCGAAAACATCAGGATGAACACCACCAGCGCACTCAGCGGACCACTGTTGCGGCGCAGCCCTCGCAGCCATTCTTCCCTGTTCATGTGACGGCCTCCGGTTCGGTTGAAGCGAGGGATACGTTGAGGGATGAGGCCACAATCGCCTGCTCGGTGATCTCCTCCCCGACAAGCGTGCGCACGATGCGTCCTTCGTACATGATCAGGATGCGGTCCGCCAGGCCGATCAGTTCTTCGTAGTCGGTGGAGTAGAGCAGGATGGCCACGCCCTGGGAAGCAAGCTGGCGCAGCAGGACATAGATTTCCTGCTTGGTGGCCACATCGATGCCGCGTGTGGGATCGTTCAGCAGGAGCACGCGCGGCTGGGTCATCAGCCACTTGGCGATCACCACCTTCTGCTGGTTGCCCCCGGACAAGGTCTGCACCGGGTCTTCCACGGAACCGATCTTGATGCGCAACTTGTCCACCATCTGCGCCACGGCCGCCTGCTCGCCCCCCGGGCTCAGCAAGCCGTAGCGCGTGAGYGCCTCCAGCTGGGCAAGGCTCGCATTCTCACGGATACTCATGGGCAAGACCAACCCTTCGGTCTTGCGATCCTCCGGGATGAGGGCGATCCCCAGTCCGGGTTGCTTGCATATGTGTGGCGCCAGATTGGTGACCGGTTGACCAAAAACCTCGATTTCGCCGTGCACACCCTTAAGC
>NZ_JBFUCA010000248.1:0-6116 GCF_056405475.1 Polaromonas sp. P1_G4 | reverse complement strand
CCACTACCGCTCACGGTTTCAAATTTCAGCTGGTAAGGAGGTGGCGAAGCAGCTCCGGTGATGGGAACTGCTCCCGAAACGGGAGCGTGYGACATCCGGAAGCTTTCCTTGCGTACAACACGCTCTGGCGGGGCGAAATAGCCCTCGATCAGCTTCAGTGTACCCCTCGAGGCGTCCTCGGTCAGTCGTCGTCCGACGCGTCCAGTCCGGGGAAAAGCACCTCGGTAAAGCCAAACTGGCTGAAGTCGCGGATGCGCATGGGATAAAGCTTGCCAATCAGGTGATCGCACTCATGCTGCACCACCCGCGCGTGAAAACCGTCCACCGAACGCTCAATCGCATCACCGTACTGGTCAAAGCCGCTGTAACGAATTCGCGAAAGGCGCGGGACCAGGCCGCGCAGACCGGGTACGGAAAGGCAGCCTTCCCAGCCGCCCTCTTCTTCAGGCCCCAGGGGCGTAATCAAAGGGTTCAGCAAGACGGTGCGGGGCACTACCGGTGCATCGGGATAGCGTGGGTTGACCGTGTCAGTCCCGAAAATTACCAGCTGCAGGTCGACCCCAATCTGTGGGGCTGCCAGGCCGGCACCGTTGACAGCGCGCATGGTATCGAACATGTCAGCAATGAGCAGGTGCAGCTCGTCGGTGTCGAAGGCGGTCACGGGCTGAGCCACGCGCAGCAGCCGCGGGTCGCCCATTTTGAGGATTTCGCGAATGGTCATGCGCCAATTATCGTGTCGCAGGGCCTCATCGGGGAAGTTTTAGCGCCAATGCCGGTAGCCCCAACCCCGGTAATAGCCGGGCGCGGGAACCACCACCACGGGGGCTGGCTCTACGTAGACAGGGCGGGCCGGGTAAACAGCCACCGGACGCGGGGCAATCGGCGCCACCACGCAGCCAGACAGCAAAACAGCCAGGCCGGCAGCCCCTGCCAGGACAGATAAACGTTTGTAATTCATGAAAAACTCCTGTGTGTACAGGTCTTTTCAACGTCCGGCGTAGTCGCCTGGCGTGACGTCCGGCGTGCAAACCCCGGTAACGCCATGTAAGGCGCTTCCTTGACGCACTATTCCGTGGTGCTGGCGCTCCAGTAGGCCTGGCTGACCGCAGGCAAATCACCGAGCTGACTGACAAGGCGGTCCATCGCGGGGCCATCCACCGCAATGGCGACCAGCGTCGCCTGGATCTTCACGCCTTCCTCGCCGAAAGCGGACACTTTGAGGTCGTTGGTCGGATAGTGCAGCTCCTCCAGCGATTTCTCCAGGGCACCCAGCACCTCTTTTTGATGCCCCCCGTTCGTGACCACATAGACCGAGTTGGTTACCTCGGCCGACTGCACGTCCAGTGGCAAGCGGTTGATCTGGTTGACGATGGGCCGCAGCAAGGTATTGGCCGCCAGCACGAACAGCGTGGCAATGCCTGCCTGCACTACCAGATCAGCCCCCGCGCAGGCGTCCACAGCACCCGAGCACCACAAGGTAGCGGCCGTGTTGAGCCCGCGCACATTGCCTTCCTCGCGCATGATCACGCCGGCACCCAGAAAGCCAATGCCCGAGACCACATAAGCCACCACATGCACCGCACCCGACGAGCCGGTAAGCCGATTCGCCATGTCGACAAAAATCGCAGAGCCTACAGCCACCAGTACGTTGGTGCGAAGTCCTGCGGTGCGCTGCCGGTACTGGCGCTCAAAACCGATCAAGGCGCCAAAGACGAACGCGGATGACAGGCTCAGGAGCGAGTCCAGGAGGTCCGCAGAGTTGAGGTTTTCGAATGCCTGCATGGGTGTGTTGCCTCCCGTGAGCCTGAAACTATCCGGGTGGGCCAGCCAGCAAGGCCAGCAAGGCCGCTTCGTCGATGACCGGAACACCCAGTGTTTGGGCCTTGACCAGCTTGCTGCCAGCCTCCTCGCCGGCCACTACATAGTCGGTCTTCTTGCTGACCGAGCCAGCCACCTTGCCGCCGGCAGCCTCCACCTTGTCTTTGGCCCCGTCGCGGCTCAAGGTGGGCAATGTGCCGGTGATGACAAAAGTCTTGCCCGACAACGGCTGCGGCGCCCTGGCAGCTGGTTCACCCTCCTCCCAGGTCACGCCACAGGCGCGCAGTTGCTCGACCACTTCGCGGTTGTGCGCCTGCTCAAAGAAGGTGCGAATACTCTGCGCCACGATCGGCCCCACATCGCTGACTTCCAGCAGTTGCTCTTCGGTGGCATCCATGATGGCGTCCAGCTTGCCGAAATGGCGCGCCAGCTCCTTGGCCGTCGCCTCGCCGACGTGGCGTATGCCCAGGCCGAACAGGAAGCGAGGCAAAGTTGTCTGCTTGGACTTTTCAAGCGCTTCCAGCAAGTTGTTGGCAGACTTCTCCGCCATGCGGTCCAGGCTGGCGAGCGCCGTCAGGCCCAGTTTGTAGAGATCGGGCAAGGTGCGGATCACATTCGCATCCACCAGTTGCTCGACCAGCTTGTCACCCAGGCCTTCGACTTCGACGGCGCGCCGGTGTGCGTAATGCAGGATGGCTTCCTTGCGCTGGGCACCGCAGAAAAGTCCGCCAGTGCACCGGTAATCGGCTTCATCTTCTTCTCGCACGGCGTCGGAGCCGCAGACGGGGCATTTGCGTGGCATCGTGAATTGCGGCGCATCCTGGACCCGTTTGTCGAGCAGCACGCTGACGACCTCGGGGATCACGTCACCCGCGCGGCGCACGATCACGGTGTCTCCCACCCGCACGTCCTTGCGGCGTGCTTCGTCTTCGTTGTGCAGCGTGGCGTTGGTCACGGTGACACCGCCCACAAACACCGGTGCCAGCTTGGCAACCGGCGTCAGCTTGCCGGTGCGTCCCACCTGCACTTCAATGGCCAGCACGGTGGTGAGCTGCTCCTGCGCCGGGTATTTGTGGGCCACGGCCCAGCGCGGCTCGCGCGTGACAAAGCCCATTTTTTTCTGCAGCGCCAGGCTGTTGACCTTGTAGACCACACCGTCAATGTCGTAAGGCAGGCTGTCGCGCTGCTTGCCCATGGTCTGGTGGAATGCTATTAATTCAGGAGCGCCTTGCGCAAGTTGCGTCTGGGCTGCGACCGGAAAACCCCATGATTTGAGTGTTAGCAGGAGCTGAAAATGGGTTTCGAACGCCGGACCGCCCTCTTCCGGCGGAGAGATATCCCCCAAACCGTAAGCAAAAAAACTCAAGCGCCGCCGCGCGGCCAACGCTGGATCCAGCTGGCGCACGCCGCCAGCCGCGGCGTTGCGCGGATTGACGAAGGTTTTTTCGCCCTTGGCGCCTTGCGCGATCTTCTCGCGCTGCTTCTCGTTGAGCGCTTCGAAGTCAGCGCGGCGCATATAAACCTCGCCACGCACTTCCATGACCGGCGGAGCGTCGGCAGGCAATCGAAGCGGAATCTGGTTGATGGTCCGGATGTTCTGCGTTACGTCCTCGCCGACTTCACCGTCACCGCGCGTGGCGGCCTGCACCAGGATACCGTTTTTATAACGCAGGCTCATCGCCAGGCCATCGAACTTGAGTTCCGCGACATATTCGACAGGCGGATCGGATTCCGCCAGACCCAACTCCTTGCGCACGCGGGTATCGAAATTCTGGGCGCCTGTGGCTTCCGTGTCGGTTTCAGTGCGAATGCTGAGCATGGGCACCTTGTGGCGCACACTGGCGAATTGGTCCAGCGGCTTGCCGCCCACGCGCTGGGTCGGTGAATCGGGTGTCAGCAGTTCCGGATGAGCCGCCTCAAGCGCCTGCAACTCTTTGAACAGCTTGTCGTACTCGGCATCGGGAATCGTGGGCTCATCGAGCACGTAGTAGCGGTGCGCGTGCAGATGCAGCTCTGCGCGCAACGCAGCGACGCGCTCCGCGGCGGAGGCCGGCTGCGGCGAGGGTTCGGGCTGCGCAAACAGGTCTTTGATGGCCATGAAGAAAGTCGGAAACGGGCGAAAAGCCCGGGAAATTCAGGAAAAAAGCCGGCGCCCCAACACCGAGCCCGCCGACAAATCGCGGCTGTCGAGCGTGTCATACAGCTGCTCCAGGTCTGCATGGATGACCTCCATCGCCTCAGGTCGGATCAGGTTGCCGTTGTCGTCGATGATCACGCCGTCCATATTGGCGGCYAGGGAGAGCGCGGCTTCGCACATGCGTGCAAAAGGCTGCTCAGAGCGGGAAACCTGTGGAACGTCGAGCGACAGCGTCAGTTCACGCAGCGCGGTCTGCTCCGGGTCTTCGGCCATTGCAGCCTGAGTATCAAAAGCCAGCCCCAGGATGGGAGCCTGCCCCTGCTGGCTTGCCGGCAACACCATGCGCCCGGGAATGGAACCTGGAACGAAACCCAGCCGGGCCGCACTTTGGTGGACATAACCCGGACTCCAGGCCGTGTTGACGGCGCGCAGGGTAAAGCTCAGCTGTGCGTCATGGCCGCTGGCAAACTGGTCGAGTTCGCGGGCTCGCGCCACCTCGTCCAGCATTTCCGGAAACTCCGGCTCGCCGCCCACCGCATCGGCAAACGCCTGCGCCTTCATCACGAATTCAGAGTATTCAATCTGGTTGAGCGCACCGGTACGGTTGGCCAGCTGCACGCCGCACTGAAAGGCGCTGTAACGATGCCCTGCTGTGGGAAATTCCCATTCGCCGGTAATGGCGCTCAGGCCTTCCACGCCGAAAGGCTTGCTGCCGGCCCGGCGCGTGCTGGGCATGGCGGCAAGCGCGGCTTCGCCCGACACCATGCCCTCGATCACCACGGGCGCAACGGCATCAATCAGCACGTCAAGGCCTGGTTTTCTTTCGGATGCATTCATCGTGGCGAGCGAGGCCAGCGATGCCAGGCCAGAATCCACGTCAAAGCTGGGTTCCTGCCGTTCAGCTGCGGCACCTTCGCCACTTTGTGCGGGTGCAAGCTCTTGCTCGGGAGCGGGGGCTTCCGGTGTGGCCTGCTTGGGCAGGTTCCTGCGCGACGACCAGGCGCTGTGTGCCACCACGCCGGCCAGCACCAGCCCGCCCACCACCGCCAGACTGATCTGCAAAGTGCTCATTTTGGGGTCAGGCTGCTTCTGCGAAACCGATGGCGGCTTCCATGTCCACCGCTACGATGCGCGACACGCCCTGCTCCTGCATGGTCACGCCAATCAACTGCTCGGCCATTTCCATGGCGATCTTGTTGTGGCTGATGAAGAGGAACTGCGTTTCCTTGCTCATGGAACGCACCAGCTTGGCATAGCGCTCGGTGTTGGCGTCGTCCAGCGGCGCGTCAACCTCATCCAGCAAACAGAAAGGTGCGGGGTTAAGCTGGAAGATCGCAAACACCAGGGCGATGGCCGTGAGCGCCTTTTCGCCACCTGAAAGCAGGTGAATGGTCTGGTTCTTCTTGCCAGGCGGCTGGGCGATCACCTGCACGCCGGCGTCGAGGATTTCCTCGCCCGTCATCATGAGCTTGGCATTGCCGCCGCCGAAGAGTTCGGGGAACATCCGGCCGAAATGGCCGTTGACCGTGTCGAAGGTGCTTGAGAGCAGGTCGCGCGTTTCGATGTCGATCTTCTTGATCGCATCTTCCAGCGTGGTCATGGCTTCATTCAGGTCGGCGGACTGCGCGTCTAGGAACTGCTTGCGTTCGCGCGCGGTGCTCAGCTCGTCGAGCGCGGCCAGGTTGACGGCGCCCAGCGACTGGATTTCGCGGTTGATACGGTCGATTTCGCCTTGCAGGCCGGTCAGTCGCACGTTGCCGGACTGGATGGATTGCTCCACCGCAGCCAGGTCGGCCTGCGCGTCGGCCAGCAACTGCGCGTATTGCTCAAAGCCCAGGCGCGCTGCCTGCTCTTTCAGCTGGAACTCGGTGATGCGCTGGCGCAGCGGATCCAGCTCGCGCTCCAGTTGCAGGCGCCGCTCGTCGCTGGCGCGCAGCTTGTTGGTCAGGTCGTCGTACTGGCTGCGCTTGGCGCCCAGATCGGCCTCACGCTCGAGCTTCACGCTCAGCGCGCTTTGCAGGCCGGCCTGCGCTGCGGCGTCTGTCAGGCGCGTGAGCTCTTCACGGGCTTGCGCTTCTTCACTTGCAATGGAGCTGGCTTGCTGGGCGGCAATGTCGATGGAACGGGTTAGCTCTTCGCGGCGGGAGGCCAAGCTGCGCAA
>NZ_JBFUCA010000247.1:0-6140 GCF_056405475.1 Polaromonas sp. P1_G4 | reverse complement strand
CTTTATGACGGTTTCAGGAAGCGGACAGGGCCTCAGCGACGGCCTTGCCAAGGTCTGTCGTCCCGGCTTTTCCGCCCAGGTCCGGGGTGCGCGGCGCACCGCTTCCAGGGCTCAACACCTTTTCAATTGCAGCGAGGATGCCGTCATGCGCATCCTTGTGCCCCAGGAACTCCAGCATCATGGCACCGCACCACATCTGCCCGATAGGGTTGGCAATGTTGCGGCCCGCAATGTCCGGGGCCGAGCCGTGCACCGGTTCGAACAGCGAAGGAAACTTCCGCTCAGGGTTCAGGTTGGCGCTGGGCGCAATGCCTATGGTGCCCGTGCAGGCCGGCCCCAGGTCACTCAGGATGTCGCCGAAGAGATTGCTGGCCACGACCACGTCGAAGAAGTCGGGCCGCTGCACAAAATGCGCCGTCAGGATGTCGATATGAAATTTATCTAGCTGAATGCCTGGATAGCTTTTTGCCATCTCGGCCACGCGCTCGTCCCAGTAAGGCATGGAGATGGAAATGCCGTTGGACTTCGTCGCACTGGTCAGGTGCTTCTTGGGACGGGACTGGGCGAGTTCAAAGGCGAACTTCAGGACGCGGTCCACGCCGATACGGGTGAACACCGATTCCTGCAGCACAAACTCGCGCTCCGTGCCGGGGAAAGCCCGCCCGCCAATGCTGGAATATTCGCCCTCGGTGTTTTCGCGGACGATGTAAAAATCTATTTCACCAGGTTGCCTCGCGCTTCCGTCACGCCTGACCACCGGTGCAATGATGCCGGGCATCAGCCGCGCCGGCCGCAAATTGATGTACTGGTCGAACTCACGCCTGAACAGCAGCAGCGAACCCCACAAAGACACGTGGTCGGCAATTTTCTCGGGCCATCCCACCGCACCGAAGTAGATCGCGTCATGGCCGCCAATCTGGTCTTTCCAGTTGTCCGGCATCATCTTGCCGTGCTTTTCAAAGTAGTCCCAGTTTGAAAAATCGAAGTGGTCAAACTGCAGGTCAATGCCGTATTTGACGGCCGCAGCCTCCAGCACACGCACGCCTTCTGGCATAACCTCTTTGCCGATGCCGTCGCCTGCAATGACGGCGATGCGTTTTTTTCCGATGCTCTTGCTCATGGTGTTCCTTTTTGACTGTAGTTGGCGTTAATTTGACCCGTTGAGAGCCGCTGATTCAGGGTTTGAAAAAACTCAGCGCTTCTGCCAGCAACAACGCCGGCGCTTCTTCCGCAATGTAGTGACCGCAAGGCAGGCTCCGGCCCGAGACATCTTCAGCCCGGTCCCGCCAGAGGTCCAGCACATCAAAGCATTGGCCCACCGCGCCATGTTCACCCCACAGCACGCGCAGCGGCTGCGCCAGGCGCCGGCCGGCCGCGACGTCCGCGCGGTCGTGCGTCAGGTCGATGGTGGCAGAGGCCCGGTAGTCGTCGCAGATGCTTTGTGCGGTGCCGGGAATTTGCGCGCAGCGTTCGTACTCGGCCAGGGCGGCCGGCGCGAAAGCCGCAAGGCCCGCATGGCGCTTACCCATCACGCTGCGCACGTAACGCACCGGATCGGATTCAATCAAGGCCTCCGGCAAAGGCGGCGGCTGGATCAAGAAGAACCAGTGCCAGTAAGCACGGGCAAATGCATCCGAGGTGTTGTCGTACATGGCCAGCGTGGGCGCGATGTCAAGCAGCATCAGCCGCTGAACCGCGCCAGGATGATCCGCCGCAAGGCGATGGGCTACACGCGCGCCGCGGTCGTGCGCCAGCACCTGGAACCGTTYGAACCCATGGTGACGCATGACAGCGACGGCATCCAGCGCCATCGCGCGTTTGGAATAGGCCTCGTGCGCTGAGTCCCCAGCAACCCTTGCGGAGTCACCGTAACCGCGCAGGTCCATCATCACGACGGTGAATTTTTTCGCAAGCTCTCCCGCAACCAGGTGCCACATCGCGTGGGTTTGCGGGTGCCCATGAAGCAACAGAAGTGGCACCCCTGCGCCGCCCCGCAGAGTGTGCAAGCTGCCGGCCGGGCCGTCGACATCGCACGAAACGAAATTCTCAAACATCAATCAGTCTGCCTTGGTTCGTCTTCGGTCGAGCAATTCCCCGGTGCCTTGAACGTTTTTTAGATCCTGACCCGATTTTGTAGAACAGTCGCATCCAATACAAGCAATAATCAGGCAATCAATTATTTCTAAAAAGGAATGAATGGAGCGCAGCGACCTTGAACTGGTGCTTGCCGTTCGCGACCACGGGAGCCTGGCGGCCGCAGCGCAAAGCCTGGATGTAGCGCCACCGGTGGTCACCAAGCGGCTTGCCGCGCTGGAGGCCAGGCTGGGCCAACGGCTGTTCCAGCGCACCACCCGCCGCGTCAGCCCCACCGCTGAAGGCGAAACAGTCTGCGAACGAGCCATCCTCCTCCTGCAGGGCTTCCAGGCGCTCGAGGCAGAGTTGCAGGAGCGAAAAGCGGAGCCCACAGGGTTGATCCGGCTCGCTGCAACTTTTGGATTCGGCCGCCTGTGGCTGGGCCCTGCGCTGGCGGAATTCCAGGAGCGTTATCCGCGTGTCGAGATACAGCTGGAGCTCACCGAGCATTTGCCCGACCTCGCGCTGGAAGGTTACGACGGCGCCATCTGGCTCTGGTCGATACAGGGGCGGCAGGCGGCGCAGTGGGTGTCACGCCGTCTTGCACGCAACCAGCGCATCATGGTGGCCTCGCCCCGCTACATCAAACAGCACGGCTCGCCCGCCAGCCTGGAGGCCTTGCAGGACCATGCCTGCCTGATCGTGCGCGAAAACGGCAATGCCCCGGGCCAGCGTTTTGATGTCTGGCCGCTGCACAGGGAACGAGAGAAAGCAGCGGTACGCGTTCGCGTGCAAGGCCCGCTGGCCAGCAATTCGGGGGAACTGGTACGCGACTGGTGCATGGAAGGCCGCGGCATCATGCTGCGCAGCCTCTGGGATATTGCACCGCACATCGCATCGGGCCGGCTCGTGCGCGTTTTACCGGCCTATTCAATGCCCGATGCCGACATTCACTGGCTGGCCCCCTACCGCACCGACCAGCCACGCCGTATTCGCCTGCTGATTGACCACCTGGTCGCACAGTTTCAGGAAGCGCCCTGGAAAACTACGCTGCCGCCGGCTTCGCGGCCCGCACCACGAGGCTCACGCCCAACGCCGTGAGCGCGGTGCCGGCAATCGTGCTTAGCGTAATGGGTTCGTCAAACAACAGCCATGCCATCAGGGCGGTCGTTGGCGGAACCAGGTACAGCAGGCTGGTCACGGCTGTTGCCGCGCCACGCTGGATCAAAAGATAAAGGAGGGAGCTTCCTCCCAGCGTGAGCACCAGCACCGACCACGCCATGGCGCCCAGAACCTGATGGTTCCACGTGATCGCTTCAGTTTCAAACAGCGCAAGCGGCAGAGTCACCACGAAAGCAGCGGCCAGCTGAATGGCATTGGCACTGCGCACATCGGCAGGTTTGACAAAACGTTTTTGGTAAAGCGTTCCCGCAGTGATGCTGAACAACGCAAAGACCGTGCAGGCCAGCGTCAGCGCCGTCACTTCATGGCCCGTGCCAAATTTGCGCGAAACCACCAGCAACAGCCCGCCCAGCCCCAGCGCCAGACCGGCCCACTGGCGTGAGGTGACCCTGGCCTCGCCGCCGTTAGCCTCGGGCGAGGCAACCCACGAAACCCACAGCGCAGTCAGCACTGGCTGAAGTCCGACAATGAGTGCCGTCAATCCCGAACCCATGCCCGACTTCACGGCAATCCAGACGCCACCCAGATAACCGGCATGCATCAACACGCCGGTCATGGCCAGATGCAGCCATTGCGCCCGGCCTTGCGGCCACGCCGCCCGGGCGAGCACGATCCAGACAAGGAAACAAGCAATCGACAGAAAATAGCGGATCGCCAGGAAAGTCAGCGGCGGCGCATAAGGCAAACCGTATTTGGCGACGATAAAGCCGGTGCTCCAGATCAGGACAAACACAGCGGGCATGGCCCGGATCAGCGCACCGGAAGAGGATGAAGAAGAGGAAGAACTCAAGAACAGAAGCCTTAGAACGGCAACACCAAGGGCAGGATTACTTGGCGCGCGCGCGGATTTCCGGGATGGCTTTTTTCAGGTAATAAATCATGGACCAGACCGTCAGGATGGCGGAGATCCAGATCAACCAGGTGCCCCACGCGTGCGTGTTGATCACGCCGAACAGCACGCCGTCAAACAGCAGGAAAGGGATGGCAATCATCTGCACCGTGGTCTTGACCTTGCCGAGCATGTGCACGGCCACACTTTTGGTCGCGCCAATCAGGGCCATCCACTCGCGCAGCGCAGAGATGGCGATCTCGCGGCCGATGATGATGAGCGCCACGAACACGTCGGCACGCTGCAGGTGCACCAGCACCAGCAAAGAGGCGCAGACCAGGAACTTGTCGGCCACCGGATCGAGGAAAGCACCAAAGGAAGAAGTCTGGTTCAGCTTGCGCGCCAGGAAGCCGTCCAGCCAGTCGGTGGCGGCAAACACGACAAACATCACGGTGGCAATCAGGTTGCGCTCCGTGGGCGCCAGGTTCAGGTAGAACACCCCCACGATCAGCGGAATCGCAACGATGCGGGTCCAGGTCATCAGCGTAGGGATGGTCAGAAACATGCCCCGATTTTGGCATGAGCCGTGCGGTGGTGCCGGATAGCGGTGCAAAGCACGCCAAAACAGTGCGTTCCGTTGCACAAATACATCTGAGCAAATTTCAAGGAACTGCTGCCCGAAACAGGGCACGCAACCGATGCGGCCTCAATGCAGGGCGCGGTAGATTTCCTCGGCCAGGTCCTTCGAAATGCCATCCACCGTGGCAATGTCTTCCGCGCTGGCCGAAGCGATGCCGCGAATGCCGCCGAAGCGCTGCAACAAGCTGGCGCGCCGCTTGGGGCCAATGCCGGCAATGTCCTCAAGCTTGCTGCCGCCCACCCGCACCTTGGCGCGCTTGGCCCGCATGCCCGTGATGGCGAAACGGTGGGCTTCGTCGCGGATCTGCGCGATCAGCATCAACGCAGCCGAATCCCGCCCTAAATAGACCTTGTCACGGCCGTCCGCAAACACGAGCTCTTCGAGGCCAACCTTGCGGCCCTCCCCTTTTTCAACGCCGGCAATCAGGCCCAGGTCCAGGCCCAGTTCTTCGAACACTTCGCGTGCCATCGACACCTGCCCCTTGCCGCCGTCGACCAGCACCAGGTCGGGCAGTTTGGCCTCCCCATTGCGTGCGGCTTCAGCCAGCCGGGTATAGCGGCGCATCAGTACCTGCCGCATGGCGGCGTAGTCGTCGCCTGGCGTGATGCCTTCGATGTTGTAGCGGCGGTATTCGCTGTTGACCATCTTGTGCTCCTGGAACACGACACAGGAGGCCTGGGTCGACTCACCGGCCGTGTGCGAGATGTCAAAACATTCGATGCGCAGCGTGTCGAGGTTGTCGAGCGGAAGATCCAGCGCCTCGGCCAGCGCGCGCGTGCGCGCCTGCTGGGAACCTTGCTCCGCCAGCAGCCGGGCCAGCTGGAGGCCAGCGTTCTTCTGTGCCATTTCCAGCCAGATGCGGCGCTGCTCGCGCGGCTGGTGAAGGGCCGTGACCTTGATCCCGGTCTGTGCGCTCAGGGCGTCCATCAGCTCTTTGTCCACCGGCTCGCTGCACACCAGGGTGGGTGGAGCCGGCACATCAATGTAATGCTGCGCAATGAAGGCTTCCAGCACCAGAGCCTCCAGGGATTTGCCCGCAGGTGCGGGCGCAGGAACCGGCGGAACACTTTCACCGGCCGCCCCGGCTTGCGCTGCCAGCCTGGCATCCGCATCGATCTCGGCATCCAGTGCCGCGACGTCGGTGGCGTTTTCCACGTGGCTCGGAAAGTACGCCCTGTCGCCCAGGTGGCGGCCGCCACGCACCATGGCCAGGTTGACGCAGGCCTTGCCGCCCTGCACTTTCACCGCCAGGATGTCGACGTCCTTGTCGCCGCCGATTTCCATGGACTGCTGGTGCAGCACCTTGGACAGTGCCGACATCTGGTTACGCAACTCTGCGGCCTGCTCAAACTCCAGCTTGTCGGCATGCACCAGCATTTTTCTCTCAAGCTCGGTCAGGATGTCCTGGGCCTGGCC
>NZ_JBFUCA010000246.1:0-6141 GCF_056405475.1 Polaromonas sp. P1_G4 | reverse complement strand
CTGCTACAAACCCTTGAAAAACACTTTTCACCACTAAATTGCACTTTTCCCCACTTTAGCAGGAAACCATTTGCAAACAAGGGATTTGAAACAAATTTTTTCAATGAAATCAAGGACTTAGGAGTATCTTCGGATCCAGGGCTTATATTAAAAAGTGTTCTAAATTAAGCACTTAGCCGATGCAATGAAAGTATTGCTTTAAGCGCCAGCAACTGGGCGCCCGCCAAAATGGAAAAAAGAGGGACTATTTCCATCCATTCAAACGCTCAGCGACCTGTTTTTGGACAGTGCAAGCATGGCATAGCTATGAAAAATATAGCAGATAACGGCCGCCGCACAACAAGATGAGCGCAGTCGCAGGAATGGCGTGCTTTTTTGAGGGGGAAGGTGCAGAAAGCACAGGGCGCCGGAAGACCTGGCGGGCCAATCCCGACTAGACGGCGAATGGCATGACAACACTACCCAAATCGGCCAGTAGAAAGGCCGCAAAGGTTAGTCGATGCGGACTGTGACCCTTGCGTGCTCAGTGATGCCGATCACATTGAAGAACGCTGCAACGAGGCGGTTGACTTCCGTGAATTGCACTGAGCGGTTTTCCTCTTCGCGGGCTGAGACCCAGTTCAGCAGCGTTCCCGCAGCCGAAAAATCCACGCGAATGAGCTTGGCACAGGAGATCAGCATCATGTCCGCACCCATCAGCTTGACTTCYAGCTTGTCCAGCACTGCTATCGCATCACCCTGGATCTGGCCCGACAGTTCGACCGACAGCACATTGCTCATCTGCGAACTCGGTGCATCCATCTGGGTGTCTCCATCAATAGCGCTGAGACTGGAGGACACGGAATCACGGTACACGTCGCCAATGATGGCCTGCCCACTCGTGACATCGCCCTGCGCATCGATCGGCTTGTATTCGCAACGTGCACTGTCCCAGGCTGGCGGGGAGACCTCGTAGGTAACGCAGAAGTCGAGTGCGGCCAATTCGAAGTCGTCGGGCCGATGCGTTACACGCAGCGCCTCCATACGCAAAAGCCACCATTGCTGGGCGGTGTCGCGGCTGCCCGAAGGGGTGRCGTTCTGCAGTACCTTCTGCAACTGGGTATCACCCATGAAACGCAGCTGAACGGGCTGAGTCGCCCACCCGCTGAAGACCTTGTACAAAGGCTCGACAGCATCAGGATCGATGGTTTTGAGATTGTTCCAGTTCAGGCGCCATGGCATGGGCGCCTTGGCGGTGGCAGCCTTGAGGGCTGCCACGGTCTGTATACCCAGCACAGAGGGACAGACCCAATCAACAGCGGGACCATTGGCATTGGTGGCAGCCTTGCCCGCCGCCGGCACGCTGAGCATTTTCACCATGTCAGGCATGGAGAACCACTGCGGTGCCGAACGGTCAAACCGCTCGACAAACTGGATGGCTGCCGTTTCAAACTTGTCCTGTTGGGCCGTGGCCCGGTACAGGTCAAACAAGGTCAGCCAGGTATCCGGGTGGCCCGCGCGTACGGCACCGGGGGCAAGAATCTCCAGCAGGCCGGCTTCGGCACCTGCATCGTCGCCATTGGCAAACCGGATAGCGGCCTCCTCCAGCTCTGCGTCATGGGCAACCACTTCCTCCACGTCCACCGCAGTGAGCTTGGAAGGAGAAAAACCGGATGAACCGCCGCCGCTGTCGTAACTGCCGCCGATACCCGCCAGGCCGCCAATGGCGGGAGGTTTGGCAGGAGGCTGGGGAGGCGGCGTAGACCGGGCTGCAGCCAGCGCAACAGACAGGGAATCGGGCTGGGTCTGGGAGGGCTCGTGAGCGGCTTCCCGGGCCGCCTGCTGCTCGGCGGCCAACCTGGCTGCGTTCAGCTGCTGCAAACCTGCCGGCGCCGTGGCCCTGTATGCAGTGGGCAAGGCATTGTCCAGCATGGGGAGCGCCTGCGTCGATGGGCTATGCAAGGGCGCGTGCACCGAGTTGTCCGGCATGCCGCCATTCTTGGTTTTCCACCACTGCATGGACATCTGCGCTTCGATCTCGTCGATCTTCTTGAGCGTGGTGGCCCTGTCGTCGGGCTTGGACGGCATGCTGCTCTGGAAGAACGAAGGCCGGCCGCCTGGGTCCTGGCCCACACCTACCATGGCTTCACGCTTGCGCATCTTGCGCAGCATGTCGAATTCGCGCTTGCGCACGAAGTCGTTTTGCCGCTTGCGCTCAATCATTTCCTTGAGCAATTGCTTGCTCATGGCTTCGTCGCGGTCTGTTTGCGCGCCGTCCAGATCGGACCAGTTCGTGGCCGGATTCCGGACGAACTTCACCATCTTGGAGAGCAAGCCTGAAGCGGTATCTTCTTTGGACATGGCAGGACGATTAAATAAACTTCAACCGGTAATCTGGGGTCAATCGCCGAACATCTTCTGTTTGAGTTCCCGGCGTTGCTGCGCTTCCAGGGACAAATTGGCCGTGGGGCGGGCGATCAGCCGGCCTACGCCGATGGGTTCGCCGGTTTCATCGCAATAACCGTAGTCGCCGGAGTCGATGCGGGCAATCGACTGTTCGATCTTCTTGAGCAGCTTGCGTTCCCGGTCACGGGTGCGCAATTCAAGGGCATGTTCTTCTTCAATCGTAGCGCGGTCCGCCGGGTCGGGCACCACAACGGTGTCTTCCCGCAGATGCTCGGTGGTTTCGCCGGCGCTGTTGTGGATGTCCTGCTTGAGCACCGACAGCTTGTGGCGAAAGAAAGCCAGCTGCTTTTCGTTCATGTACTCGGAGTCCGGCATCGCCTTGACTTCGTCGTCGGTCAGCTGCTCGGCGGATTTGGTCTTCCAGTTGTTGGCGAGCTTGGGGTCTTTTTTGGCCGCCGCCTGGGGTGGCGGCGCGATCACGCGTTCGGTCATTGTGGAGTAACTGGCTTTGGCTGCGTCAGGCGCATGGGTTGGCACCATGGGTGCGGGAGGGGGTGACTGGGTGGCTACACGGGCGGAGCTGCGCCTGCCGGGTTTCAGTGGAGGCGGGGCCATCAGCCCGGCCCTGACCGGTGCCGGGGCGGGTACCACCACGGCGGCGGGGACCGGCTTGGTGCTGCTTGCAGGTTTTACGGCCGGTTTTGCAACGGGCTTGGCAGCTGATTTTGCAACAGGCTTTGCCGCAGGTTTTGGGGGAGATTTGAGCACGGGCTTGACGGGTTTGGCGACGGCCTTTGCTTTGGGCAAGGGCTTGGCAGCGGTTTTCTTGACAGCTGCGGTGGCAGGCTTTTTCGTGGAAGCAGCCTTGACAGCCGGCTTGGCGGCTTTTTTGGCAACGGGTTTGGGTGCCGGCTTGGCTTTGGCAACAGGTTTGACCGCTTTCTTTACAGCTTTGGCGGCGGGCTTTGGCGCCGGCTTGGCTTTCGATGCAGGCTTGACGGCCGGTTTGGCAGGTGTCTTGGTCTTTTTTGCTTGGGCTTTCACAATGTGTCTCCTCTGGGAAGCAGCCCCGGAATGGCCCATGGCCCCCCGCGGCGGCTTCCTGGCCAAACCGCTGCAACGCAGTTCAACCCTACCTGTTGCCAGATTTCCTGGTTTGTCTGCCGCCTGCCAGCCTCGAAAACCTCACCTGGGTGGGTTTCAATCCGCTTTGTAGCCGATTTTGTGCCTGGCTGGCCTCCCGAATTGATTTTCCGGGTATTTTGGTCGGCGCGCGATTGTAGCGGCTGCGCAGCCTGCCGTAGCACCCTTGGAACAAATCGTTGGAGAATCGAGACAAACATGAAGCCCTCCGCCTTTTACAGGCCACAGGCGGACAGCCTACCTCAAACCAGGCATTGCTCCAGGCCCTGCAGAAAAATATCTTTGGGCAAATCGATGCCGATAAAGACCATCTTGCTGTTTTTCTTCTCACCCTCGGCCCAGGCGGGTCCAAGGTCGCTGCCCATGAGCTGGTGCACCCCCTGGAAAATCACCTTGCGGTCGGTGCCTTCCATATTCAACACGCCCTTGTAGCGCAGCATGCGCGGGCCGTAAATGTTGACGACCGCGCCCAGGAAATCCTCCAGCTTGGCGGGGCTGAAAGCCTTGTCCGACCGGAACACAAAGCTCTTGACGTCATCGTCGTGGTGGTGATGGTGGCCATGGCCCTCATGCCCGTCCTTGGCGTCGTGCGCATGTGAAGGGTGATCGCAGTGCTCCCCGTGCGCATGGTCATGATCGCGGTCATGCCCGGCATGGTCGTCTTCCTTGAGGAAATCGGGGTCGATGTCCAGCTTGGCATTGAGGTTGAATCCGCGCAGGTCGAACACATCCTTGATGGCGACTTCACCGAAATGCACCGCCTTCTGGGGCGCACGCGGGTTCATGTGCTTCAGGCGGTGCATCAGCGCGTCAACTTCGTCCTTGGCCACCAGGTCCGTTTTGCTGATGAATATCTGGTCGGCAAACCCGACCTGGCGGCGCGCCTCCTGGCGGTCGTTGAGCTGGGTCGCGGCATGTTTGGCGTCGACCAGGGTCAGGATCGAATCGAGCAGGTACTGCTCGGCAATTTCTTCGTCCATGAAAAACGTCTGCGCCACCGGCCCCGGGTCGGCCAGCCCGGTGGTTTCAATGACCACGCGCTCAAAGTCCAGCAGGCCCTTGCGCTTTTTGGCGGCCAGCAACTGCAGTGTTTCGCGCAGGTCTTCGCGGATCGAGCAGCAGATGCAGCCGTTGTTCATCTGGATGATGTTTTCTTCGGTGTCATTGACCAGGATTTCGTTGTCGATGTTTTCTTCACCAAACTCGTTCTCGATAACAGCGATTTTCTGGCCGTGCGCCTCGGTCAGCACGCGCTTGAGCAACGTGGTTTTGCCGGAGCCCAGGAAGCCGGTGAGGATGGTGACGGGAATCAAGCTCATGGTGTTACCTAAAAACAGGAATTGCAGGGGTAGCGCGAAGGGCGAAGCAGGTCGCAGCCACACAGGTGGGGGAGTTTAGCGGCGGGTTCAAGCCCGTCGCGCAGCCCCGGTGAATACCACCTTGACCAGCAGTTACTTTACAGGTCGTGTCAAGCGCAGGGTCCCCAAAAACAGCGCAAGGCGGTAATTTCCGCCCCGTATCCGCTATATTTTTAATAGCTGCTTGCACCCGTCTTTATTAACCTGCAACCACTATTTATATAAAAATCAGCCGCCCACCCGCTTCACCAGCACCAGGCCCTTCAGGTATTCGCCTTCCGGGAAGGCTACTGTCATAGGATGGTCGGGTGCGCCGCCCATGCGCTCGGAGATGAAAGCGTCCACCCCCGCATCGATACCGGCCGAGGCCACGATTTTGTGGAACAGGTCGGCGCTGACCCCGCCCGAGCAGGAATAGGTAAACAGCACGCCGCCGGGCGCCAGAATCGACAACGCCAGCCGGTTAATGTCCTTGTAGGCACGGGCGGCACGCTCGGCATGCGTCACCGTGGGCGCGAATTTGGGCGGGTCCAGCACGATGGCGTCGAACATCCGGCCTTCCTTCTGGTACTGGCGCAGCGAGGCGTTGACGTCGGCATCCAGCAAAGTGGTGCGGCTGGCGTCAAAGCCGTTCAGCGCCACATTGGCCCGGGCCCGCTCGATCGCCGGGCCGGACGAATCAATCGACGTGACGTGCCCGGCGCCGCCGACCAGCGCGGCCACAGTGAAGCCGCCGGTATAGCAATAACAGTTGAGCACCTGGCCGAACTGTAAACGACGCGTGTAGGCGGCAAACTTCTGCCGGCTGTCGCGCTGGTCCAGGTAAAAGCCGGTCTTATGGCCTTCGGCCACGTCCAGGCTGAGCTTCCAGTCGTGTTCGGTGATGGTGATGCCGGTTTCGCCCGAGCCGGCCAGCCAGCCGGTCACTTCGGGCAGGCCTTCCAGGGCACGTGAACTGGCGTCGGAGCGTTCGTACAGGCGCGTCAGGCCGGTCTGGGCAAGCAGGGCTTCGACAATCACACTTTTCCATTTTTCTGCGCCGCAGCTGGAAAACTGCGCCACCAGCGTGTCCGCATAGCGGTCCACCACCAGGCCCGGCAGGCCGTCGGATTCGCCGTGAATGAGCCGCCGCCCGTCGCTCTGGATGTCAAACAGCTCCCGTGCTTTCAGGGCCTGGGCGATGCGCGCTGAAAAGAAGGCCGCGTCGATGCGTTGGGCTTCGTCAAAGCTCCAGACCCGGGCCCGGATCCTGGAG
>NZ_JBFUCA010000245.1:0-6168 GCF_056405475.1 Polaromonas sp. P1_G4 | reverse complement strand
CTACGGCAGGGTGCTTGAGCAGGGCATCTTCCACCTCAGGGCCCGCCACGTTRTAGCCCGCGGTAATGATCATGTCGTCGGCGCGCGCCTGGTAGAAGAAATAACCGTCGGCGTCCTGCATGAAGGCGTCGCCCGGATAGTTCCAGCCGTCCTTCACATAGTTGCCCTGGCGCGCATCATCGAGGTAGCGGCAGCCGGTCGGGCCCACCACAGCCAGCTTGCCTATGGTGCCGCGCGGCACTTCCGTGCCGGTGTCGTCCACCACCCTGGCGGTGTAGCCTGGCACCACCTTGCCGATGGCGCCGCGGCGCACGTCGGCGCCGGCTGCGGAGATAAAGATGTGGAACATCTCGGTCGCGCCGATGCCGTCGATCATTTCAATACCGGTGGCGTCCTTCCATAGCTGCCGCGTGGCGTCAGGCAGACTCTCGCCGGCACTCACGCACACCCGCAAGCCGGGCACGCCGTGCTGTTTGGCGAAAGCAGCCATCTGCCGGTAAAACGTAGGTGCCGTGTAGCAGACCGTTGCGCCGACCTGGTTGATCAGCTTGACCATGGCCTCCGGCGTATAGGCGATGGAGGGGTAGTAAACCGAAGCGCCGGCCCACATCGGGAAAATCAGCATGCCGCCCAGGCCGAAGGTGAAGGCCAACGGCGGCGAGCCGATGACGATGTCGTCCGGCTTTGCCTTGAGCACGTGGCGCGGCCAGGCCTCGCTGGCCGCCAGCACGTCGCGGTGCGTGTGCACCGCGGCTTTGGGTTTTCCCGTGGTGCCCGAGGTGAAGGCCATCAAGGCGATGTCGTCGGCGGCTACCGGGCAGGGCGTGAATTCGCCGTCCTTCTGCGCAGACAGAACCGCGAGCGAGCCCGGTGCGTCCATCAGGTTGAAGGGCACGATGATGGGCAGCGTATCGCTTTGCGCCTGCGCCGCCTGCAATTCCTCCAGCAGGCTGGCATCACACAAAGCCAGCGCGGGCCTGGCTTTCTCAATGATCTCTCCCAGCTCCTTGGCACGCAGTAGCGGCATGGTTGCCACCGCCACCAGCCCGGCTTGCACAACGCCTAGCCAGGCCAGCGCCATGCCGATCGAGTTGCCGCCGCGCAGCAACACCCGGTTGCCGGGCTTGAGGCCGAAGTTTTCCGTCAGCACCTGTGCGATGCGGTTCACGCGCTCCAGTGCGTCGGCATAGGTCAGGGTGATCTTGTCCGAGCGCAGCATCGGCTTGTCCGCGCGTCCCTCGCGAAAAGCTTTGTCAAACAGGCTCTGCACCAGATTGGCCTGCGCCGGTATGCACAGCTCGGGCAGCGCGTACACCATGCGCGGAAGCTGTTCGTACGGCGGCAAACGGTCATGTACAAAGCGGTCCGTCTGTGCGGACGGTACCGCGGCAACACTTTCGATGGAGTCGGAGACGGAGGTGCTCATGATTGCAATACGGCCTTTCCAATGATGAGTTGCTGCACTTCGGTCGCACCTTCGTAAATGCGCAATGAGCGTATGTCGCGGTACAGGCTTTCCACCTTGGTGCCAACCTTCACGCCCAGGCCACCATGCATCTGCAGCGCCATATCGATGACCTTCTGGGCGTTTTCGGTGGCTGTCATCTTGGCCATGGCTGCCTCGGCGGTGATGCGCGCGCCGCTGCCCAGGCGTTCGCTTTCGTCGCGCATCCAGGCGGCGCGATAGGTCAGCAGCGCGGCCGCATCGATCAGCGCCGCCATCTCGCCGAGCTTGGCTTGCGTGAGCTGGAAGTCGGCCAGCGTCTGGCCGAACATCTTCCGTTCCTTCGAGAAATGCACTGCCTCGGCCAGGGCACGGCGCGCCATGCCCAGCGCGGCAGCGGCCACGGAGGCGCGGAAGATGTCCAGCGTCTGCATCGCCAGCTTGAACCCGCCATGCAGCGCGCCCAACTGCGCGTCCCGCGGCAGCTTGCAATGCGTGAACTTCAGCGTGGCCAACGGGTGCGGCGCCATCACAGCGATGTGTTCGCTGCTGTCCAGGCCCTTGTTTTCCGCATCGACAATGAAGGCAGTAATGCCGCGCGTGCCGGCCTGCGGATCCGTCTTGGCGAAGGTCACGTAAAAATCCGCGATGCCTCCGTTGCTGATCCAGGTCTTGCTGCCGTTCAAGGCCCAGCCTTCACCCGCGTCTGTGGCGGAGGTCACCATGGCACCGGCGTCCGAGCCAGCGTCGGGTTCGCTCAGCGCAAAAGCCGCGATCCTCTTCCCGTTGGCGACCAACGGCAGGTAAGCCGCTTGCTGTGCCGGCGTCCCCGCCAGCGTGATCGCGCCGCTGCCCAGCCCTTGCATCGCAAACGCGAAATCGGCCAGCGGCGAATGAAAAGCCAGCGTTTCGCGCAGGATGACGAGCGCGCGGGAATCCAATTTTTCAAGCGCGCCGCCCAGGGCGCCGTCCTTGCCCGCCGGCACGCAGTAGCGCAGCCAGCCGTTGGCGCCCAACAGACTCACCCACTCCCTGCAAGCCCTGCGGTCGTCGCTCTCGTCGATGTACTGATCCGGCGTCCAGTCGGCCAGGCGCTGCGCCAGGTCGCGGTGAACCTCGTCAAAAAAAGGCAGTGCCAGGTGGGCGGTGGTCGATCTCATGCGTGATCCTTGTCGTCCTGCCGCGCTCAGTCGCCGCGGAACACCGGTTTCTGTTTGGCTGAAAAGGCCTCGTACGCCCGTGTGAAATCTTGCGTCTGCATGCAGATGGCCTGCGCCTGCGCTTCGGCCTCTATCGCCTGGTCCAGCGTCATCGCCCATTCCTGGTGCAGCATGGTTTTGGTCATGCCGTGCGCAAAGGTCGGGCCGTCAGCCAGCTCTTGCGCCAGTTTTTGCGCCTGCGCCAGCACATCTTGCGGCTCGTGCAGCGCGTTGAAGAAGCCCCACTGCAAGCCTTCCTGCGCGCTCATGGATCTGCCGGTAAACAGCAGTTCCGATGCGCGCCCCTGTCCGATCAGGCGCGGCAGCAACGCGCAGGCTCCCATGTCGGCACCGGCCAGGCCCACGCGCGTGAAGAGGAACGCCGTCTTCGCCTGGGCCGTTCCCAGGCGCATGTCGGCGGCCAGCGCCATCATGGCACCGGCGCCGGCGCAGATACCGTCAATCGCCGCGATGATGGGCTGGGGGCACAGGCGCATGGCCTTGATCAGGTCACCCGTCATGCGCGTGAACTCCAGCATTTCCGGCATGGTCATTTTTGTCAGCGGCCCGATGATCTCGTGCACGTCGCCGCCCGAGCAGAAATTGCCGCCGGCGCCAGTGATGACCACTGCCTTCACGTCGGTGGCGGTGTTCAGCGTGCGGAACAGGTCGCGCAGCTCCGCGTAGGAGTCGAAGGTCAGCGGGTTCTTGCGCTCGGGCCGGTTCAGCGTCAGCGTCGCGACGCCGGCGTCGAAGGCGTAAGCGAAATGCTCCGCCTGGTGATGGGCCAGCGCATCAAACTGCGCATGCATGGGGTTGGCCAGGCCGATGTAGTGTTTCATGTCGTTTCCAGTTTGCTGTCGGTCAGCAGGGCGTTGTGGTGTTGCTTGACCTTGCCCAGCAGTTTGTGCAGGGACTCCACCTCGCGTGGTGACAAAGCCTCAAAGGCCGCGACGATCCAGGCTTCATGCTCGTTTGCCATTTCGTCGAACAGTTTTCGCCCCCGCGGGGTCAGGCGAACGCGATAGGCCCGGCGGTCACCCTCCACATCCACGCGCTCCACCAGCCCTTCATTCACCAGCTGGTCGGTAATGCCCGTGACGTTGCCGCCGGTCACCATCATGCGGCGCGACAGCTCGTTCATCTTCAGCCCTTCCGGGCTGCGCTCGAGTTGTGCCATCAGGTCAAAGCGCGGCAGGGTGGTGTCGAACTGTTCACGCAACTGGGTGCGCACCTGCTTTTCCACCAGCTGAGTGCAGGTCAGCATGCGCAGCCAGAGCCGCAACGCTTCGGGGTGTTCGCTGTGGCCTCTTGCTTCCATGTCCATGGCGTGTCTCCTTGATAATGCTACTTGTTGGCGCTATCTATTTGATAGCAACTTGCGCTTGTCCTGTCTGCGCTGCAAGCTCTTTTTGCTTCGAGAGTTCACGGTAGAGCTGGTCGCGCCCGCTCAGGTAGGGTTGTGGCCAATCCACATGGCGGCTTTGCAGCTTGGCAGCTTCGTGCAGCGTCCAGGCGGGGTCGGCCAGGTGCGGGCGGGCAACGGCGCAGAGGTCGGCACGGCCGGCTGCAATGATGCTGTTGACATGGTCGACTTCCGAGATCGCGCCCACGGCGATGGTCTGTATGCCCACCTCGTTGCGGATGCGGTCGGCAAACGGCGTCTGGTACATGCGGCCGTAAACCGGCTTGGCCGCGCGCGTGGTCTGGCCCGACGACACGTCGATGAAGTCGCACCCTGCGGCCTTGAACATCCGGGCGACGGCAACGGCATCGTCGGCGGTGTTACCGCCCGGCGCCCAGTCGTGCGCGGAGATCCGCACGCTCATCGGCAGATGCGCCGGCCACACTTCACGCATGGCGGCAAACACCTCCAGCGGAAAGCGGCAGCGGTTTTCCAGGCTGCCGCCGTACTCGTCCGTGCGCTGGTTGGTCAGCGGCGTGATAAAGCTCGACAGCAGATAGCCGTGGGCGCAATGCAGCTCAAGCCAGTCAAACCCGGCTTCGGCCGCGTAGCGGGTGGACTGCACGAACTCAGTCTTGACACGGTCCATGTCGACGCGTGTCATGGCTTGCGGCACCTGGTTGGTGGGGCCGTAAGCCACAGCGCTAGCCGCCAGCAGCGGCCAGTTGCCGGTGACGAGCGGCTCGTCGGGCTCTTCCCAGCCGACTTGCGTGGAGCCTTTGGGGCCGCTGTGTCCCAGTTGCATGCCGATTCTGGCGCCGGCACCCGAGGCATGGACAAAATCCACGATGCGCTTGAAGGCCCTGGCCTGCGTCTCGTTCCACAAGCCCGGGCAGCCGGGGGTGATTCGGCCTTCTGCGCACGGTGCGGTCATTTCGACAAACACCAGCGCAGCGCCACCCAATGCGCGCGCGCCAAGGTGAACCAGGTGGAAGTCCTGCGGCACGCCGTCCACCGCGCTGTAGGTAGCCATGGGCGAAACGACGATACGGTTCTTCAGATTCAGTTCGCGGACCTTCAAAGGCAGCAGCATGGGCGGCGGTGCATGCGGTGCGCTGCTTTTAGCCAACCACTGCTCATAACCCTGCAGCCAGGCGGCATCGCGCACGCGCAGGTTCTCGTGGCTGATGCGCTGCGAGCGTGTGAGCAGCGAATAAAAGAACTGCTCGGCCTCCATGCCACTGTAGCGGTCAACGTTCTCAAACCACTCGGTCGAGTTGCGCGCCGCGTTCTGGATCTTCAGCACTTCCACGGAGCGGAGGGCTTCATAGGTTTTGAGCGCCGCAGCGGCATCACCGTGCTGCGCAAAACAGTTGGTCAACTCAATCGCGTCTTCCAGCGCCAGCTTGGTACCACTGCCGATGGAAAAATGCGCGGTATGCGCTGCATCGCCCATGAGTACGATGGGCACCTGTTTGCCGTTGATGTTTTCCTCGTGAACCCAACGTTCACAAACCACACGCGGAAAACGTATCCAGATCGCCGAGCCGCGCACATGCGTCGCGTTGTTCATCAGCGCGTTGCCGTCCAGGTATTTGGCAAACAGGCGTTCACAAAATGAGATGCCGTCTTCCTGGCTCATCTGGTCCAGGCCGTGCGCCTTCCACACGGCCTCGGGTGTCTCGACGATAAAGGTCGAAGTGTTCTCGTCAAACTTGTAGGCATGTGCGGCGAACCAGCCATGCTCAGTCTGCTCGAAGGCGAAGGTGAAAGCATCGAAAGTTTTGTGCGTGCCCAGCCAGACAAAACGGCAGGCGCGAAGCTCCACGTCTGGCTTGAAGGTCTCCGCATAACGGTTGCGGATGCGGCTGTTCAGACCGTCGCTGGCGATCACCACGTCGGCGTTGTATTGCGCAGCGATAGCCTGGTCGTCCTGCACGTCGGTTTCGAACACCAGGTCCACGCCCAGCGCGATGCAGCGCTCCTGCAGGATGTTGAGCAGACGCTTGCGGCCGATACCGCAGAAACCGTGGCCGCCGGAGCGCACCGAGCGGCCCTTGAAGAACACCTCCACGTCATCCCAATGGTTGAAGGCGTCGCCGATCAGCTGTGCGCTGACC
>NZ_JBFUCA010000244.1:0-6225 GCF_056405475.1 Polaromonas sp. P1_G4 | reverse complement strand
CAGTACGGCTGGAGCTGCTTCACGGGCAACTCGGTCGACTGGCGCGGCGGAAGAATCAACCTGACAGATGACGAATTCAAGGATGCCTTTCGCAAAGAGTTCACTCAGTCCAACTACAAGGTTGCGGGCGACCCAAAAGCCCTGTTTGTTGACAAGACCGTTGCGAATGCGGAGTTGCTTGTCGCTGGAGCCATTGAAAAATACGAGTCCAATCTCTGCTTTCCTTTCTCCGGCAGCCCAAATGCAGATATCGGCATTACCGGCAAGCTAAAGGGTTCCACTTACCTGCAGGTTCGCTGGCAAGTCTTTAGCACAGCCTCCGGAAAAGTTGTTTTTGAAACCACGACAGATGGGTCTTTCAACGCTCCGGAAATTACTTCCGGCAGCGTGCCTGAGTTCCTTAAAAAGGCATTTGAGGCAAATGTCAGAAATCTGCTGGCGGAGCAGCGCCTGTATGAACTTGCAAAACCGGGCAAAGATGCCGCAAAGGCCAGCCCCATATGATCCATTAGGGACTTCGCGACGTCTGGCTGGCCCTACTGCAACGCGCCCGCCACCACATTGATGCTAAGCGCCAGGATCAGCATATTGAAGCCGAACGACAGCACGCTGTGCACCAGCGTGAGACGGCGCATCTCGCGCGAGGTGACCTGCACGTCGGAGACCTGCGAGGTCATGCCGACCACGTGGGCGTAGTACAAAAAATCGAAATAGTCYGGATCCAGCCCTCCGGGAAAACACAGGCCAGGCCCATCGGGCTCTCCGAGTTTTTCCTCGTGGTAATAGCGGTGCGCGTAGCGAAACGCATAAATGGTCTGCATGAACAGCCAGGAGGCGGCCAGTGCCGCGACTGACAACACGATGCGCAGCGTGCGCTCCATCCCTGACAGATTTTTGGACTGCTGCATCATGACCGTGATGGCCGCGACGCAGGCCATGGTAGCCAGCAGCATCAGCAAAAACAGGACCACGCTGGGCTCATCTTGTGCCTGCGCGCGCTCGCGCGTGCGTTTGGCGTCGAAACGCACGCACAGCCACCAGGCCAGCCACAGGTAAACGCCGACTCCGGCACACCAGCCCAGCAGGCCGCAAAACTGCCAGCCCAGGGGCAACGGTAAGGCCGCCACCACCAGCCCGGCCACCAGACCCAGGGTGAGACGCTGCGGTCCCGTGGTTTCGGAGAAATGTTTGCGCATGGGTGCATTGTGGGGCCGGTGGCGCCCCAGCTTCAAGCCCGCAGCCTCAAGGCAGGCTTGAAGAACCGACGGTGCGTGCCGGTACCACTCGTGGCAATGCGCGTTGTCCATGGTCGGGTGCGCTTCAACCTTCATCGGGATTGTCAACACCCTGAACACTACATAACAGGCAATTCCGTCGTTGAGAGCACCTGCTTCAGCACGACGAAGGTGCGGATCTGCCGCACCCCCGGGAGGTAGAGCAGCTCCGCGGCATGCAGGCGGTTAAACGATTCGTTGTCCTGCGTGCGGACGGTGACGAAATAGTCGAACTCGCCCGTCACCACCACGCATTCCAGGCAGCCCGGCACCTTCTGCACCGCTTTTTCGAAGTCGGCGAAGGACTGCGGTGTGGACCGGTCCAACACCACGCCGATCACGACCAGCATGCCAAGGTTCAGCGAAGCAGGATTGAGCAACGCGACGATGCGCTGTACCAGGCCCATCGACTTCAGGCGCTCCACCCGGCGCAAGCAGGCTGCGGGGCTCAGGTGCACCTTGGCTGCCAGTGCCACATTGGAGATCGATGCATCGCGCTGGAGCAAGCGCAGGATCACTCGATCAACCCGGTCCAGGTCAGGTCGCGGGGTAGTTGTTTCATTCTGTAAACGCACTTTTATTTCTCTTTTTTCTTTAATCACACACTTCTCCAAATTTCTGAATTCAATTATTCAAATAATTGATCTCAAAAGTCAATCATGTTGCAACCCTGTTGCGTGGCCTCGGCGATAGACTTTCCTTGACTCCTCAAGCGGATTTCCGACATGCCCTCCAACTTTGCCGCTTGGGAATTCTGGATATCCCGAAACGCAATGCCTGCAGTTTCCTGTTTCGCAATGGTTGATCAACGCGGCCCATGCCGTATCAAAGAGGAGCAATACGATGATGAACCCAAGGTATGAGAAGCGCTTCTTCCTGGCCATGGCGCTGGTCTTGCTGGCCCCATGGGCCAGCGTTCACGCGCAGGGCTATCCGTCCAAGCCGGTCCAACTGGTCATTCCTTTTCCGCCGGGCGGTGCCACCGACATCGCCGGGCGGCTGGTCGCCAAGAAACTGGCTGAACGACTGGGCCAGCCGGTGGTCATCGACAACCGCCCGGGCGCCGGCACCGTCGTCGGCGCCGCTTTTGTTGCCAAGGCGGCGCCGGACGGCTACACGCTGCTGATCAGCTCTGGTTCCACCTTCACGGTGAATCCAGCGCTCATGCCCAAGCTGCCTTACGACCCGATCAAGAGTTTCGAGCCTGTCGGGATGGTGGCGCGCGTTCCCCTTGTTTTGCTGGCCAACGCCGATGTCCCGATCAACGACCTGAAGCAACTCATAACAGCAGTGCGCGCCGCGCCGGACAAGTACGTGTACGGGTCGTTCGGCAACGGCACCACAGGGCACTTCGCCGGCGAAATGCTGTGGAGCGCCGCTGGCATCAAGCTGCAGCACATCGCTTACAAAGGCAGCGCACCGGCGATGAACGACTTGATGGCCGGCCAAATCCCCTTCTCGATTGACACCGTCGCGGCGGCGCTGCCGCAGCTGAAGGCGGCCAAGCCGAGGATCAAGGCCATCGCCGTCACTGGCGAGAGCCGCGCGACGCAAATGCCCACGGTGGCGACTGTGGCGGAGAGCGGTTTCAAAGGTTTCTCGGCCGATTCCTGGCTGGCCATTGCCACGCCCAAGGGGGTGCCGGCGGATGTAAAAGCCAAGCTGCAGAAGGCGCTGGCTGAAACCATGAAAGATCCGGAGCTTCGCGAAAAACTCGTTGCGAACGGACTCGAATATGCCTGGGAGCCCGCTGCCACGGTTGCGGCGCGCATCGAAAACGAGCTGCCCCGCATGCGCGTGATTGCCCTGCGTTCCAACATCCGGATCGATTGAACGTGGCGGCCGGCAAGGACCTCGTGGCCTTCTCCGATTGTTACCCGTGGGGCTGGATTCACTATCTACAGCCTCAGGCTTGACAGGTGAAAGCGTTGCACGTGCGAGTTGGACCGCGTTAAGGAAACTGGAAATGAGAACTGGTCAGTTGATTGCCCGCTTGGCGGGCCTGGTTATCGCAAGCGGTATAGCGTCGTCCATACTGGCCGCGCAGCTTGTAGTCGGTCAGGTGGCGCCGTTGACCGGTATTGACGCGAGCCAGGGCCGCGCCTATGCAGCTGGAATGCAGTTGCATTTCAACGCCGTGAACAAGGCGGGCGGGGTCAACGGAAACACCTTCATCCTGGCGCGCCGCGACGACGCTGGACGTCCCGATGAAACACTCACCCAAACGCGCGCGCTTCTGGCCGAGGACAAGCCCGTGGTGCTTGCCGGCTATTTTGGAAGCCRCAATATCGCCCAGCTGGTTAGCGCGGGCGTATTTGAGCGCGAGCACATCGTGCTGGTCGGCTTCCGCGCGACCGAACTGAATCTGGACGTTCCGCAACTTTATGGCGTGCGTGCCACATTGCGGGACGAACTTGCAAGAATCACGGCGCATCTGGCGACAGTCGGAATCACCAGGCTTGGCTTGTTTTACGAAAACGGCCCCGGTGCTGCGCCACTCATCGCCGCCGCACAGGAAGCAGCGGCGAATGCCAAGGCCAGGATCGTGCAAACGGCGGGTTATGACGCTGGGACCAGCCGCGTGACTGCCGCCGCTGACGCCATGCTGCAAGCCTCGCCGCAGGCGATCATCATGATTGCAAGTGGAGGCGCAGCTTCCGGTTTTATTGAGAAATACCGCTCGGCCGGAGGAACGGCTCAGCTGTTTGCACACTCGGGTGCGGACATTGAGCAGATGGCGAAACGGCTTTCTGACGAGCAAATGCAAGGCATCGCGATCGCCCAGGTTACGCCCAGCCCCTACAAACTGACAAATCGGCTTTCCAAGGAGTTCAACGACATCGCGGCAACGGCCGGCGCGCAGGATGTTCCGATCAGCTACGCAATGATGGAAGGCTTCATCGCGGCCAAGGTGATTGTTGAAGCGGCCCGGCGGCAAGGCTCGCGTGTGACCCGTGAAGGTTTTGCTTCCGCTCTGGATGGACTGGACAGCTTTGACCTGGGAGGATATGTCATCGGATTTCGTCCGGGGATGCGCAATGGTTCGCGCTTCGTGGAGATGACGATCGTCAGCGGGAATGGAAGAATCCGGCAATAGAAAAGCAAGGCCGATACCGCTGCTTTGCGCCACTCACCCAATCTTGAGGACGCAGTCAAAGAACAAGGGCCGGAAAAGAGAAAAGGGTTAGCAGATACTTACCTGCTAACCCTTATCAATATTGGCGGAGTGGACGGGACTCGAACCCGCGACCCCCGGCGTGACAGGCCGGTATTCTAACCAACTGAACTACCACTCCTGGTAGTGACAACATTCGCTCTTTCGAGCCAAGTCGCTTGGCCCTTGCGGGCCGGCGGTTGTCAACTTGCGCCTTGGGCACCACACACAAGGTGCGATGAATGCTGGCGACCCTAAGGGGATTCGAACCCCTGTAGCCACCGTGAAAGGGTGGTGTCCTAGGCCTCTAGACGATAGGGTCAAAACCTTGGAACTTCCGGATGAGCCCCTGCTTTCACATGGGCCCACAAAACTTCAAATTCTTCCCGACTAACTTTTAACTTTTGGTGGAGGTAAGCGGGATCGAACCGCTGACCTCTTGCATGCCATGCAAGCGCTCTCCCAGCTGAGCTATACCCCCGTCAAGTTATTGAGGTTTCCCTGCAATTGTCGAGCCTTGAATTATAGCCCGAAAAATTGGCCTATTTCAAATCCTCAAACAAGCTTGAGCCGGGAGACCACATCTTCGCGCTTCATGAGCTCCAGAATCGCGTCGAGGGACGGGGTTTGCGGCGTGCCCATGACCAGCACGCGTACGGGCATTGCCAGCTGCGGCATCTTCAGGCCGGTGTCGGCCAGCACCTGTTTGATGGCGGCCGAGATCGCGGCCTTGCTCCACTCGCAGGCCACCAGGGAACTGCTCAGTTTTGCAATGGCCGGGCGCACTGCCTCCGTGACGTGCGTGCTGATGTCCTCAGCACTGGGCTTGCCCCCGGTCACCAGCAGTTGCAGCCAGCCGGCCAGCTCTACGAGTGTGCTGCAGCGGTCTTTAAAAAGCCCGCAACCGCGCGTCACCCATACCGGGTCCACGCCGGTAATGCCCTGGGCAGCCAGGAAGGGCTGCACCAGCGTTGCCAGTGTGTCATCAGGAGTGGCCTTCAGGTGTTGGGCATTGACCCAGCGCAGCTTGGCTTCGTCGAACTGCGCGGCGCTCTTGCCCAGGTGATCAAGGTTGAACCATTCAATGAATTGCTCGCGGCTGAAGATTTCGTCGTCGCCGTGGCTCCAGCCCAGGCGCGCCAGGTAATTGACCATGGCGTCGGGCAAATAACCTTCGGCGGCGTACTGCGTCACCGGCTTGGCGCCGTTGCGCTTGCTGAGTTTTTCGCCCTGCTCGTTGAGCACGGTCGGCAGGTGGGCGTACACCGGAGGCTCTTTACCCAGGGCCTTGAAGATGTTGATCTGGCGCGGCGTGTTGTTCACGTGGTCGTCGCCGCGGATCACGTGGGTCATGGCCATGTCGATGTCGTCGACCACCACGCAAAAGTTGTAGGTCGGCGTACCGTCGGGTCGCGCGATCACCAGGTCGTCGAGTTCGTCGTTGCTGATTTCGATGCGGCCCTTGACCTTGTCGTCCCAGACCACGCTGCCGCCTTGCGGGTTCATGAAGCGCAGCACCGGCTGCACGCCATCGGGCACGGGCGGCAAGGTCTTGCCGGGCGCCGGGCGCCAGGTGCCGTCATAACGCGGCTTCTCCTTGGCGGCCATTTGCTTTTCACGCAGGGCGTCGAGCTCGGCCATGCTCATGTAGCAGGGATAGACCAGGCCATCTTTCTGCATCTGCGCAAGCACAGCCTTGTAGCGGTCCATGCGCTGCATCTGGAAGAACGGGCCTTCATCGTGGTTCAGGCCCAGCCAGCGCATGCCTTCGATGATCACGTCGACGGCTTCCTGGCT
>NZ_JBFUCA010000243.1:0-6245 GCF_056405475.1 Polaromonas sp. P1_G4 | reverse complement strand
GGTTCAAGCAGTTCGGGCTCACCATTCTCAAGTGGACGCTGATCGCCGCGTTCGGATTTTTTGCGGTACTGATACTCGAGCGCGTCGCGTAGCGAGTCAACCGGGCTGCCTTGACGCTCCTGCCGCGTTAGCGGCTGCGCCCACCTCGATAGTTCCCCGCCATTGCTGTGTCTATGCCACTGGCCTGAGCCAGCCGCGCCATGGCGCTGCCCACGTGGGCGTGGGTAATCGCCAGCCCCAGCGCATCGGCCGCGTCTTTGCCAGGCAGGGAGGGCAGCTTCAGCAGGCGCATCACCATCTCCTGCACCTCGGCCTTGCCCGCCTTGCCATAGCCCGCAACCGCCTTTTTGAGCTGTAGCGCCGTGTATTCGGCCACTGTCAGCTGGCGCGAGACCAGGGCCGTGATGCAGGCCCCGCGCGCCTGGCCCAGCAGCAGCGTCGCCTGCGGGTTGACGTTGACAAAGATGATTTCGACAGAGGCCGCATCGGGCTGGTAGCGCTCCACCACTTCGCACACGCCCTCAAACAGCACTTTCAGCCGGCCCGGCAAATCGCTGCGTTCCATATGTGTGGTCTTGATGGTGCCGCTGGCCACATAACGCAGGTGCTGGCCGTCCATGTCGATCACGCCAAAACCTGCGACCTGCAGGCCGGGGTCGATGCCGAGGATTCTCATATGCTATGTATTTGATAGCTGATCGCGCGCGTGTTCATTGAGTTAGAGGCCAAAATACCATCTAACTGAATGAAAAAATATGGGTGCGCCAAAGCACAGCGCATCCACGCGGTCCAACAGGCCGCTGGCACCGGTGACGCCCACGCCGCGATTTCCCCAGTTGGGAATGCCGCGATCACGCTTGAGGGCTTTCATCACCAGGTGCCCGAGCGAGCCCGATACGCAGGCAATAAAGGCCATGGCCACCGCCTGCGCCGGCTTGAAGGGTGTGAGGCCCGCCAACAGTCCGCCCAGCAGGCTGGCCCCAACGACGGCGATCAACCAGCTGGTCCAGTTAAAGCTCTTGCTGACATTGGGCGCGCTGCCCGGTCGTTGCAGTTTGCGACCCACCAGGTGCTGGACGATCATGCAGCTTTGCACCACAAACACCAGGAAGAACACCAGAAAGGCGTTTTTTCCCTGGTAGTTGGGAAACTTCAGCAGCAGCAGGGCGGGCACATGGCTGATGCCATAGACGCAGACCATGATGCCCCATTGCAGCTTGGCGTTGCGTTCGAGGAAACGGTGAGGATCGTCGGCCAGCGCGCTGACCACCGGAATCGCCAGGAACACGTAGACCGGAATGAACACGGTCACTAGGTCAAAGTGCCGCGTGATGACCAGGGCAAACTGCACCGGCAGCACCACAAAAAAGGCCAGCACCAGGCTGCGGTGGTCGCCCTGCCGGGTGGGTGAGAGCGTGATGAATTCGCGCAGCGCAAAAAAAGCCACCATGCCGAACAGCACGGTTGCCACGGTTTCGCCCAGCGTCCAGCCGATCCAGAACACCGTGGACATGAACCACGAGGTGCGCAGCAGGCCGCTGAATTCCTTGAGTTTCTGGGTGTGCAGGTCGTCTTCGTGCGTGTCCTTGAGGGCCATCACGAAGGCGGCTACGCTGATCACGGTCAGGATGCCGAACACCAGCACGAACAGCAGGCCGACCTGGTGTGAGGGAGAAAGGTTGCGCAAAAAAGTGTTCATCGGGATTCCGGGACTTGTGTCAGGTTTCCCTGAGATCCATGACGGCCTGGCGTGCACGCGCCAGAAATTCGCCCCGGTCTTCGCCCTCGCCCAGTGCAATCGGTGCGCCGAAGGTGACGGAACAGAGGATAGGCACCGGTACGACTTCCCCCTTGGGCATGACGCGCTGCACATTGTTGATCCAGGCCGGCACCAGCACCACCTGGGGGAATTTGAGCGCCAGGTTGTACAGGCCCGCCTTGAATTTTTGCGGCTCTTCGTGGTTGCCGCGTGTGCCTTCCGGAAAGAGGATGATCGAGTCACCGCTGGTCAGGGCCTCGATCAGCGGCTCCAGCGGGTCCTGGTCGCCGGTCTTGGCACGGTCCACGTAAATCGCGTTGAAGACCGCCGTGGTGATCCATTTCTTGAAAGGAGTTTTGGTCCAGTAGTCTTTCGCGGCAATCGGCCGCGTGATGCTGCGAAGCTCTTCCGGCAGCGCCGCCCACATCAGCACGAGGTCGGCATGGCTCTGGTGGTTGGCAAAATAAATACGCTGTTCCGCCTTGGGCGGGCAGCCTTGCCAGCGGGCCTGTGCACCGGTCAGCGTGCGGATCAGTCCCAGCAGGAAAAGCCCCATCAGCTTGGCCAGGATGGGAGAAAATTTGTCGCTCATGGGATTCGGCCCTTTTTGCTGCTCAGCATTCAGGGCAGTTCCACACCGCCCATACGGGCCGTGATGGTGCTGGCGCGCGAAGCCAGGTAGCCCGAGCCGGGCCGCGTTTCAAAGTATTTGGGGCGCGGCAGCATGACGGCCAGCCGCGCGGATTCATAGGCGCTCAGTTTTGACGCAGGCTTGCGGTAGTAATGCTGCGCTGCGGCCTCGGCGCCAAAAATACCTTCGCCCCACTCCACGCTGTTGAGGTAAATCTCCAGAATGCGCTCCTTGCCGAGCAGGGCTTCGAGCAGCAGCGTCAGCACCAGCTCCTGGCCTTTGCGCAAAAGCGTACGCTCACCCGACAGGAAAAGATTTTTGGCGAGCTGCTGGGTGATGGTGGAGCCGCCAATGATTTTCACCGGTCTGGCGGGTGTTGCCGCTGCCTTGGCGGGAGCCAGGCGGCTGGCGGATTGTGCGGCGCGCTGCTCGGCCTTGGCGTTTTTGTCCCAGGCCTTCTCAAGTGCCTCCATGTCCACGCCGTCATGCTCGGCGAAGCTGGCGTCTTCCGATGCGATTACCGCGCGCTTGAGGTTGTCCGGCAGGTCGTCGTAAGGCACCCATTGCTGCTGCCATTTGAGGGATCCGGTGTTGCGCACTACCAGGTAGGCTTCCGAGCGCTGAAAAGCGGTGGATTCCGGGTCCACCACGGCCATCATGGCGATGCGCGTCACAAAAAACAGTTGCAGCGCCAGGCCTGCCAGCAGCCCGAGGCCGATGAGCCTGAAGAGTGCTTTCATGGCGTGCATGCCTTCATGCCAGCTGCGCCCGCATTTCCCGCAATACCTGGGCAGAGGGCGGACGAACCCCGCGCCACAGGGCGAAGGCCTCGGCGGCTTGCTCCACCAGCATGCCCAGCCCGTCGCGCGGCGTTGCGCCGTTTTCCCGGGCCCAGGCCATGAAGCCCGCCGCGGCGGGGCCGTACATCATGTCGCAGGCCAGCGCGCCGGGCTTGAGCACCCGCGCCGGAACCGGCACCCCCGCGCCAGTCAGGCTGCTTGCGCTGGCATTGACAATTACATCGAAATAGCCCTGCAGACCTTGCAGGTCGTGCGCGAGTAGCTCCGTTTTTTGTAGCAAACCCTGCATGGACGAGTGTGCCCGGTGCCGTGCCACCAGCGCGTCGGCTTTCGCCCGCGTGCGGTTGACCAGCACCAGACGGCGTGGCCCGGCCGCCAGCAGGGTGGCCAGCGCGCCGGCGCCGGCACCGCCTGCGCCGATCAGCAGCACATCGCGCCCGGCCAGCGAAACACCGGCGTTGTTCTGGATGTCGTTCACCAGGCCCACGCCGTCGGTGTTGTCGGCGTGGATGGCGCCGCCTTGCAGCACCAACGTGTTGGCGGCCTGGGCCAATTGCGCCCTGTCGGTCCGTGTGCTTGCGGCTTCAAAAGCTTGCAGCTTGAAAGGCACGGTGACGTTGCAGCCTTTTACGCCGCCCTGTACCAGTTCAGCCAGTGTGGCGCCGAACGCCTCCAGCGGCACCAGCAGGCGTTCGTATTGCAGGGATTGCCCCGTGAGCTCGGCAAATCGTGCGTGAATCAGCGGGGATTTGCTGTGCGCGATCGGATTGCCCAGGACGTAATACTTATCCATGGCGGGGCCGGGTGTTCATGTGCGTGGGGCTGAAAGCAGCAGTCGGGGCTAGCGGCTGGTGAGTTTGGTTTCAAGCGTGTCATCGCGCGTGAACTTGAAGCGCGACACCACCACGATCTGGTCCGCCTTGCTGCGCATCGCATCGCTGAACTTGCCGAAAGGCCCCGTGCCGCGCACGATGCTTTGCGCCCGCCGGTCCAGCGTCAGGTTGCCCGAGGTCTGCACGACTTCCGTGTCGATCACGCTGCCGTCAAAATTCACCGTCACAATCATCGTGAGTTCACCGTACAGTTTTTTGCCGGCCAGCTCGGGGAAGTTCACCGTCCCCTTGTCTWCAATCTTGCGGCGCAGTTCGTCGTAATAAACGGCGTAGACCTCTTCACGTGTGGCCGGGCTGATGTAGCGCTTTTTCGGCCGTGCGTTTTCTTCGTTGATGCGCCGCTCGATTTCCGCCAGGATCTTGACGAGCTGCTTGCGTTTTTCCTCGCGCTCGGCCTGCGCCGGGTTGTTGGCGGGCTGTGTGGGGTCGGGCGGCGGCATCGATGCCAGCTGTTTTTTGATTTGGGCGAGCAACTGGGTTTGCTGCTCCTGCAGGGAATCGACCTTGCGCTGGGCGTCTTCGGTGGCGTCGCCCAGCTCCATCAGGGCCGAAGGCGGCAGGGGAGAAGTGGCGCGGCCTTTTTCCATGTCGCCACCACCGGCCAGCGAGGCCTGCGCGATGGCTTTGGCAAAGTCAGGCTTTTCGTTGGACTTGGCGTTGACCAGGATCACTTCCAGCGGCGTGTCCTGAAAGACGCGGTTGAAGCGGTCCGGATCAACAAAACGCGCCGTCAGCAACACCGCATGAAAGGCGATGGAGGCGCCCAGGGCGATTTGCAGTGTGCTTGGTGACTTCACAGGAAGAGATTATCGGTGTTTATGAGCGTATTGCGGTGTTAACCGGCGACCGGAGCCGCCACAGCGGCATCGGTTTGTGGCTCATTGACATCGACTGCAATCGAGATCGGGCCGGCGGCCATCTCGGACTCGCCATCCTCCTCGCCCAGCGGATCAGGAGACTCATCCATCTCCACGTCCAGCCGCTCGACCACTGTGCCGGAAATATCCAGCGTGATCTCGTCGATCTCGCCCAGCTTTATACGCACTTTCGCGCCACGCGGCAGGCCCTGCGCGCCGGCGGCCGGCAGCACCAGCGGCAACTCGTCGGCGCGCACCAGATTGTCCTTGAAGGCGGTGGCGGTCAGCTCGGTGATGTTGTTCTGCTGCAGGTATTTGAGTGTCCAGTAGCGCTCGATGCCGGCCTGGAACCCGTTGTAGGCGCTGTAGGCGGCATCAAAGCCCGAGATGATGGAAAACAGCTCGGCGTCCTTGGGCTTGAACGGCGCAGCCAGTGCCGCCGTGCGGCCATGGCGTGCGCAGGCAATGATTTGCCACTGGTTGACCAGGTCGGTGTAGCGGCGCAGCGGCGAGGTGCTCCAGGCATAGCTTTTGACGCCGATGCCCGCATGCGGCAGGGCCTTGGTGCCCATGCGCACTTTCACGCCGGGCAAGAGGCTGGCCTGGCTGCGGTAAATGCCGGGCACGCCGTGCTCGGCCAGCCACTCGCCCCAGGTGCTGTTCGCCAGGATCATGGCCTCGGCCACGATCAAGTCCAGCGGTGCGCCGCGCTGGCGCGTACTGATGCTGACCGTCTCGTTGCCCTGGGGCTCGCCGCCTGTGGGGTTGTCCAGCCTGAAGTTGTAGTCTGGCCGGTTGAAGTTTTCTGGCTTGCCGCGCACGATTTCGCGCTGCGCCTTCAGATGTTTGGCCAACCGGTGCAGAAAGGTCAGCTCCACACCCCATTGCACGCCGGTAGGCGGATTGCTTTGCGCGGTTTCAAAAAAAGCCTCGGTGAAGGTGCTGTCCAGCACGTCGTGGCGCAGGTTGCTGACGATGGGCACCAGCTCCAGTCGGGTGGCGCTTTCCTTGATTTCGAGTGTGGCCTCATCCAGCGTGAGGTACAGCGACAGCGCAGGGCAGTTGCGGCCTTCCTGCAGCGTGTAGCTTTTGACGATTTCATCCGGCAGCATGGTCAGCTTGTAGCCGGGCATGTACACGGTGGAAAGCCGCGCGCGGCCCACGGTGTCGATCGGGCTGCCGGGCAATACGGCCAGGCCCGGCGCGGCGATGTGGATGCCAAGCGTGACAGTGCCGCTGCCCAGGCCCTGCACGGACAGCGCATCGTCGATCTCGGTGGTGGCTGAGTCGTCGATGGAGAAAGCC
>NZ_JBFUCA010000242.1:0-6281 GCF_056405475.1 Polaromonas sp. P1_G4 | reverse complement strand
CATATCGGCTGTTGCGACGATTCAAAAAACCAGCATGCCAGTAAACACCATGCAGCGACGGGGCACGCGGTGATCCAGTCGTTTGAGCCGGGGGAAAGCTGGATGTGGTGTTATGAGCACGAGCTGCAGGTGGGCTAGGGTGCAGCTATTTCGCGTAGCTAAAGTCGTAAACAAGAGTTCTAATGAGCGCTGCGACAGGTATATTTAATGGAGCAGGAAGGTCATATGGAGCGGGCAATGGAAGCTGGTTTTGTGGGTGGATTTGCCACCTTATATTGCACCCATATGCGGTATAAATTACGTTATACGGTGCGCGACGTCGCGCTCATTTCCGCGATCGTCCTCTCGAGCTCATTTCTGCTGTCGCATGCTTGGGCGAACAGCACACCGCCCCCTGCGGGAACTGCGGGAGCGCGACTGGTGTTCGAAAAATCGACTGTTTCGATCTCAAACGAACAAAGGTCGGCGCTCGACCATGCAGCCGAGGAAATGGTGGCGAAGTGCGGGCCGGACTGGGCCGCAAAGTCTTGGGTACGCATCGAATACTCGGTTGCCCCTATGTCGCTTYCTCGGCGAGATTATCAACTCATTGGAACGCGGGCAGAGCGCGTTCGCGAGTACATGAAGCGGTTCAATCCCAAGCTCACGCGGGTGTTGATTGATATATCGGAGAGTCCATTTGACGACACTGCTGGTAGTAAGTTTGATCACTCGATCGTTGTGTCCATGATGTGCAGCCTGTGAATGCCCTGCATAACATGTCAATCGACGCGGACCCACAACAGCAGGAGGCGGCTCCGCCGCAAAGGGTGATGGTCCGGTCATTTTTACGTTAGGCAGCAGAAAAAAATGCGCGCACCTGGTCCTTCGAGCAACATTACTCAGTTGGTTTTTTGTCGCGAGAACGTTGATCCCGACGTCGTGACAAATCGGCTCGGGTTGGATCCATCGGAAGCTGTGAGGCTTGGTGAGTGCACAACGACGGGCGTTAGAGCGGGATCCGCGTCGCCGGTTGGTCTGTGGAAACTGGATCTACCAGAGGCTGGCGAAGATCTCACGGTGGAGCAGCAGTTGGCCAAGTGGATTGGACTCCTTCAGCCGAGGTCTGCGGCGCTAAGCAGCCTGCGGTGTGAGGGTTACTCGCCTTATCTGGACTGCCGGGCAGAGCAAGGCTCGTTGTCGCTTTGTATCGCGCCTGATGTACTCGCGTCACTTGGCGAACTGAATGTCTCACTTAGCATCTGGCTTTATGAGCAATCGTGATCGCCAACTGACTAACATGACAATCGACACGTACCCACAACATCAGAAGGCGGCTTCGCCGCAAGTTGTTGTGGTCCGGTCATCTTCACGTGAGGCCGTAAAAAAATACTCTCTGTCTGCCAATTTCCGTCAGCCGCAGCGTGACCAGTCCTAACCGGTTGCTGGTGTCTTTGCTTCGCGTTCACCAAGCCGCATGCAGATCGGTATGTTTACGACTTTAATTGCTCGGAATAGCAGCGGGCGGGGGCGCCGCCTTGGTGGTCTTGGTGAACTCCGTCGAGGCCACCATCACCGGGCTTGATTTCGGGCTGCGCTGCCAATGCTCGTCGGCTGCTTTTTCAATCGCGTCCTTGTCGTAAACGCCTTTTGAGAGGTCAGCCCATACATGCACATAGGCCCGGCACCAGGCGTTCCTGGCCTCATTGACCTTTTCTTCGGAAAGTTCCGGAGTGGCGCCAGGGTTGGGATCGGATTCGGTGGCCATGCAGCCATCGTAGCTGCCGATGGCTGGCGAGTCTACTGCTGTGAGGGCGCAAAGAGCCGGCCCGTGGCAGACGTTACCTTACCTCACGCAACCTATCCCCTCAAGCGCAACCCTGACATCCGCCGGCCCCCGCACCTGAACCGCCTGAAGCCCGGCGGCCCTGGCGCCTTCGACGTTGTCGGGGTGGTCGTCAAAGAACAGGATGGCGTTGAGCGGAACGCCCATCGCGTCAGCGACGTATTCAAAAGAGCGGCGCTCAGGCTTGCGGTAACCGATCTCGGACGACACAAAAATTCGCTCGAATGACTGCGCCAGGCGGGGGTAAAGCGCGGTCCATACCGCCTGATGTGTGGCGTTGGTGTTGGAAAAAACATAGCACGGGAGATGGTTACGCGCTTCCTGCACCAGGTCGAGCGTCTCGGTGATCTCGTCGCCGAAAATGGCGTTCCAGCCTGCGGTGATGTGTGCCGGATTGTCTTGAAGCTGCAAGGCCTCGGCCAGATGGGCGAAGTAATGCGCCGCCGTGATTTCGCCGCGCTCATGCTGCTGGTAGGGCAGATCGGCGCTGAAGGTGGCTTTCAGCTCTTCGAGCGATAGCCGGGAGATTGGCTGCCAGTGCTCAAGCACGCGGTTGAAATCAACATCGATCAACACGCCGCCTAGATCGAACAGCAGTGCCTGGACTTTGGTGGTTTGCATGTTGCTGGGTTTTATGGGTTTTTGTAGGTCTTGTCGCTGTGCGGCGCAGCCAGGAATTCAGGCAACTGTTCAGCCCGGGCAGAGAACTCACACAGGGCTGGGTAGTCAGCCGCGTTCACTACCTCTGGAATCATGGCCTGCGTGAAGTGCCATGTGATGCCCGTGGTCACGCCGTCCTGGCCCATGGTGCCGCTGGTCGCCGCCAGCGGTTTGCGCCGAAGTTCTGATTCCAGTTCACCATAGGCCGCCAGCAACTGGCCCGTCACACGAGACACCCAGGGCTGGTGCAGCTTTTCAGCGGGGCGCAGGTTGCGCTCATAGATGATCTGCACGCTTTTTTCACAGGCGGCCATGGCCAGGCCAATCACGCGCAGTGCCTGCTGGCGTTCGGCAATGGCCGCCGGCATCAGGCTTCTGGGCGGCGCCTGCTGCACGGCCAGCGCCTCGGCGTAGTCGATGATCAGGGTGGAGTCCATGAGCACCGTGCCGTCGTCACACACAAGTGAGGGCGCTTTGACAACCGGGTTGATCTGCCGGAATTTCTCAAAGGTGCTGAAGACCGAGACCGATTGATGTTCAAAGCGCAGGCCGAGGAGTTGCAGGGAAATGGCTACGCGGCGAACGTAGGGCGAGTCGAGCATTCCTATGAGTTGCATGGCAGTTCCTGTTCAGGGTTTACCGGTCACGACGGATTTGTCTTTATGAGGAAGAGGCGGCGACTGGACCATGAGGTCGCGCACCGAGCCAATGGCCAGCGCCAGAAAAGCGGCGGCGCAGAGTTTGTAAGTGACCTTGGCCCACCGCATGCCGGCGCGGCGAAAGATCCTGTCAACCACTGCCGCGCAGAAGAAAGCCCATACCACCGACGACACCATGAAGCCCACAAAAAAGATGCCGTAGTCGGTGGCCGTGGGTTCATGGATTCCCACGGCGCCCAAGGCGCTGCCGAGCGCGGCCCAGTAGGCAATGTTTTGTGGGTTGGTGATGGACAGGAGAACCCCTGCGCGCATGGCCTTTTGGGGTTCGGCCGTTGCCGGGTCCGTTAAAGCGAATTCCTGGCTGGCGCAAAGCCATGAGTCGCGCGCAAGCCAAAAGAGATACAGCGCCCCGGCGATACCGACGGGCCAGCGAATCCACTCCAGCTGAAGCAGCAGCCCGATCCCGACCAGCCCGAGCAGGGCCCACAGCGCGTCGCCGGCCAGTGAGCCGATTTGTACCGCCAGGGCAGGCCGGAAACCGCCGCGCACGCCCTGGCGCACCGTTTCGGCAAAAACAGCACCCGGCGCGGCATTGAACAATAGCCCGAGCAGGAAAGCGGAGATGAAAAGAGTGGTCATGAATGCGAAGGGAATATAGGAAGACCTGACGTTTATACCGCGCAAGCGGCATACGCGCAGGCCTTGTGCGGGCACCGGATGTGGCGTCCCCAAGCCGGCCGCCTCAGCGCGCCGGGAAGGTCGGGGCCAGTTCCCGGAATTTTTCGACCTGCCACGCGAACTCCCCTTCAAAAGCCGACGGGTCGTTGACCGCGTAGCCGCCGTAGCCATAGACGGCGGCATAAGCCGCGTAGCCGGCCGCATCCAGGGCCCGGCCAGCCAGTGCATTGGCCACGGCGTAGGTGGCAGAGACGGCTGCGTGGGCCGCACCGTCAATGGAATTGGATCCTCTGTGGCTGTTGGCCACCGCGGCGACTTCCTGCGCCGCCTGCGCCAGGGCGGGCCTTTCCAGTTTGCCGTCAACGAAAGCCTGAAGCTGTGCCAGGCAATCAACGGCCCTGGGGTCTTCCAGCAAATGCTGCACGCGGCTGGCACACGCCAGGCCAAAGGCCAGCCGGAAGGCTTCCTGACCCGGTTCATCAAGATGGATGCTGGCCGCCAGGCGCGAGAGCTCGTGGTTCATGGCAATTGTTTCGAGGTGCGGGTATTTTGCGGGACTGCCGGACTGAATTTTCGGGGCAAGAGCAGGGCCGCCAGGTATTGCTGGCGTTTCGCAATTTCCAGCACGAGCAGCGGCAACGCGACACCCGCAGCCAGGCTTGCCGCTCCAACGAGGTAGTCGTTGTGGCTGAAGCGGGAAAGCAGCAGGAAGGCCCGCCCCTGCGCGACGGGATGAAACACCAGGATGAGCAGGCTGCCGGAGCCGATGTAGGTCAATGGGCGCTGCAGCCGCGGATACCGCGCCAGCAGTGCAGAGATGCAAAGCACCATATAAATGCCCAGCGCGGCCTGCAGTGTCGCGATGAGCGGCTCGCCGTAGATGCGCAGATTCAGGTCCATGGTCTCGTTGAAGTGGTAGTGCAGCGCCGCAAAGGCAATGGCCGCGGCAAGCAGCCTGATGGCGTTGAATTTCACGGCCATGACCTGTTCGCGCAGCAGAAACCCGAGCAGCAGGCAGGCCGAGCTGATGAAGGTCAGATCAAGGCTCCAGGGCAACCCCGGCCAGCGGGCAAGGCCCATGAAATGCAGGCTGGCCGTGTCGATTTGCCAGAAGCTCCCAACCCAGCGGATGCCCGCGGCCAGCAGCATCGAGGCGGCCAGAAAAACCCAGCGTGCGCGGCGTTTGGCGGCCCTGGTGGCGCGCAGGATGGCCATGGCCGCCACCGACGCGACAAAGAGGTGCGGCAAAAACCAGAGCGGTGCCCACGCAATGGTGGGCGCGGTGGCATACAGGACGCCGAAAAAATAATCAGAGGCGCTTGTGTCGGCGGTAGGAACCATGCCAGGGTCAAGCGCCATCAGGATGCCGACCAGCGCCAGCACGACAAAGTAGGGCTTGAGAAGCGCGTCGGCCCGCGACAGCGCAAACTTGCGCAAGGAATCGGAATCTTTCAGGAACAGGCCGGAGAGGAAAAAGAACAGCGGCAGGTGAAACGCGTAAATCACCCGGAAAAGTTCGCCCTTGTTTTCCAGTACCAGGCTGTTGTGGCCAAGCACCACCAGGATGATTCCGATGCCCCTGGCGATGTCGACGGTGGCGTTGCGGTGCGTGTGTGTCATGGTGTGGATCAATCCGAAAATGACGGCCTCAGACCAGGCGCCTGATCGATTTTTTCTTCCAGACCAGCCGGTAATAAGCCGTCTGCAGACCCAGCATGGCGATGAAGGTGACCGGATAGGCCACCCAGATGCCGTTGATGCCGATGCGGTGGCTCATGAACCAGGCGACGGGCACCTCCACCAGCGCGATGCAGAAGATGGCGATGCCGGTGGGCACCAGTACCGAGCCGCTGGCGCGCATGATGCCCGAGAGCACCGTGGCCATGCCAAAGATGACGCTGCTCCATAGCATGATGTGCAGCAGCGTTTGTGCCACCTCAATCACCGGTTCGCTGGTGATGAAAAAGCCCATCAGGTGGCGCGAGAACAAATAGCCCAGCAGCACGAGTGAGCCGGTCAGCACCAGGTTCATCAGCAAACCGGTGCGCACGATGGTGCCCAGCTTGTCGGTGCGGCCCGCGCCGATCGCCTGCGYGCCCAGGATGGAAGCGGTGATGGCAATCGAAATCGCCGGGAACTGCACATACGCCACCACCTGGTTGACGGCGCCGTAGGCCGCTGTGGCGTTGGAGCCATAGCTGTTGACCAGCGAGAGCAGGGCGACTTCAGCCAGCGCAATGACAATCATCTGCACGCCGGTAGGCACGCCGATCTTGAGCACGGTTTTGAGGATGGGGCCGTTGATGCGCATGTGGCGTACAAATTCCGCATCAGGTGCCAAGGGACTGTGGATGCGCCGCAGCCTGAAGGCCAGCCAGGCCGTGGCCGTCACCATCGACAGCACCGAAGCCACTGCACCGCTGGCCACCCCCAGCTGCGGCAGGCCGAACCAGCCGCGG
>NZ_JBFUCA010000241.1:0-6308 GCF_056405475.1 Polaromonas sp. P1_G4 | reverse complement strand
CGCGTGGCCAGAGCGTGGCCGAGTGGCTGGTGGATGCATCCATAGAAACCATGGCGGAGGTGATTCGTGAATATGGCGAAGAACGGTTTGCTCAACAGATTGCAAAGGCGATTGATCGTCGCCGACAGGAACGGGGCCCTCTTCGAACCACCGCTGAGCTGGCCGAAGTCGTGGCTGGCGCGGTCAAAACCCGCGAGCCGGGCAAGGACCCTGCAACGCGCACATTTCAGGCTCTTCGGATTTTCATCAACGCCGAGCTTGAAGAGCTGCAACAGGCGCTAGCTGCGTCGCTGAAAGTTCTCCAACCGGGAGGCCGTCTGGTGGTGATCAGTTTTCATTCGCTCGAAGACCGCATCGTCAAGCAGTTCATCGCCGCACATTCGCGCGAGGTTTTCGACCGTCGCGCGCCTTTCGCCGAACCCAAGGCCATGCAGCTCAAGGCGCTTGGCCGCACCAAGCCCAGCGCAGAAGAGGTCGAAGGCAATCCGCGCTCGCGCAGCGCCGTGATGCGCGTCGCCGAACGCACGGGGGTGGCGGCATGAACCCCGTAGTACGCGAAGCGACAAACGTGAGGGGCCTACAAAGGGCGACAGGCATTTCATGCCAGCCGGGGCCGCGGAACCGGCTTTGCCGGGCCGCAGGCGCAGCGGCCCCTTCGAGGGGCAGCGCAGTACGCGAAGCGACAAGCGTGGGGGCTATCTCATGGCCAGGCTGAACCTCGTGTTGCTTCTCGCCGTGTTGACCAGCGCGCTTTACCTCGTGCGCACCCAGTACGAGTCGCGACGTCTCTATGTCGAGCTGGAAAAAGCGACGGCCGAAGCCCGCAAAATCGAAATGGACAACGAGCGTTTGCAGGTGGAAAAGCGCGCCCAGGCGACGCCGCTGAAGGTCGAGAAGCTTGCGAAGGACAAGCTGCAGATGCGCACGGTGACACCTGCCATCACGCAATATGTGAGCTACAAGGACGCTCCGGTAACGGCGGCTTCGGCACCGGAAGGGCCCAGGCCATGAGTCGCAGCGTGCTTTATTCGTCCAGCCCCCTGCTGGCCAGCAAGACTCCCGTCTGGCGCAGCAAATTCATCGTGGCTGGTATCGCGTTGGCTTTTGCCGGGCTAGCGGGCCGTGCGGCCTATATCCAGATTTTTGGCAATGAATTTTTCCAGCGCCAGGGTGAGGTGCGCTTTGCCCGCACACTGGAGTTGCCCGCCAACCGCGGCCGCATCCTGGACCGCAATGGGCTGATCCTCGCATCCAGCGTACCGGCATCCAGCATCTGGGCCATTCCCGAAGACGTCGAAGCCAGCAAGTCGCAACTGGCCGAGCTGGCCGTGCTGCTGGAAATGCCGTTGGTCGAGCTCAACAGGAAGCTGGGCGAAGAGGACAAGACCTTTGTCTGGCTCAAGCGTCAGGTCGACGAGCCGGTGGCAAAAAAAATCCATGCCATGGGCATCAAGGGCATCTACCAGCGCAAGGAATACAAGCGTCAATATCCCGAGGGCGAAACCGTGGCCCACGTGGTGGGCTTCACCAACGTTGAGGATCGCGGCCAGGAGGGCATTGAGCTGGCCTTCAACAAGGACCTGGCCGGCAAGGCCGGTTCGCGCCGCGTGATCAAGGACCGCCTGGGCCGTGTCGTCGAGGATGTCGGCGAACAGATGCCGCCCGTCGAAGGCAAGGACATCCAGCTGAGCATAGACAGCAAGGTGCAGTTCTTCGCCTACCAGAAGCTGCGCGACGCGGTCATTGCGCGCAAAGCCCGGGCCGGCAGCGTCGTGGTGCTGGACTCCACCACCGGCGAGGTACTGGCACTGGCGAACTATCCCAGCTACGTGCCCGACAGGCGGAAAAATCTGACCGGCGAGCAGTTGCGCAATCGGGCCCTCACGGATACCTTCGAGCCGGGTTCCACGATGAAGCCGATCACGGTGGCCATGGCGCTGGAGGCCGGTCGCATCAAGCCGCAAACCGTCATCGAAACCGGACCCGGCCGTTACAGCATCGGCGGCTTCACCATCAGTGACACCCACAACTACGGCACGCTGACAGTGGAAGGCGTCATCCAGAAATCCAGCAACGTCGGCGCGCTGAAGATCGCACAAAAGATGAGTCCGCAGGAAATGTGGGAGACCTACATGGCTCTGGGTTATGGGCAAAAGCCGCAGATCCAGTTCCCAGGCGCGGTCACCGGACGTGTGCGACCCTGGAAGACCTGGCGCCCTGTCGAGCAGGCGACCATGGCCTATGGTTACGGGCTGTCGGCTTCGCTGTTCCAGATGGCGCACTCCTACACTGCGTTCGCACATGACGGCCAGATCATTCCCGTCACCATGCTCAGGAGCAGTGAGCCCGCGGTAGGCGTACAGGTCTTTTCCGCAGCGAACGCGCACGCCGTCCGCCGGATGCTGCAAATGGCCGCCGCACCCGGGGGTACTGGTCCGTTGGCGCAAACGGTGGGTTATTCGGTAGGCGGCAAATCGGGAACGGCGCACAAGCAGGTTGGAAAAGGTTATGCCACCAACAAGTACCGGGCCTGGTTCACCGGCATGGCCCCCATTGAAGCGCCCCGCATCGTCGTCGGTGTGATGATCGACGAGCCCAGCGATGGCAACTACTTCGGCGGCGTGGCCGCCGCGCCTGTGTTCAGTGAGGTGGTGCAGCAGACCCTGCGCATGATGGGCGTGCAGCCCGACATGAGCGTCAAGCCGCAAATCACCACGCAGGCCGTGGAGGAGTCGTTTTGAGCATGCAACTCCACACCCCTGAACAAGCCGCCGGCTGGTTGCGCGAACGCGTGAGCGGCAGCCTGTGCACGGACAGCCGCAGACTGACCCCGGGCGACGGCTTTATCGCATGGCCCGGCACCGCGACCGATGGGCGCAAGTTCGTGGGCAGCGCGTTGAATGCGGGCGCCACTGCCTGTCTGGTCGAACAGGAAGGCGCGGCCGCCTTCGGTTTCCAGGACGAAAAGATCGCCGAATACGCCGGTCTCAAGGCTGCGACCGGGCCTATCGCCGCCGTCTACTTCGACCAACCGAGCCGGCAGTTGCGGGTTTCCGCTGTGACCGGCACCAACGGCAAGACCTCCACCGCCTGGTGGCTGGCGCAGGCTCTGGGCCGGCTGGGTCACAAATGCGGCGTCATTGGCACGCTGGGCATAGGTGAGCCTGGTGCCATKGTTTCCAACGGCCTGACGACGCCCGACCCGGTGCTGCTGCAACAGGAACTTCGGCGCTTCGCCGACCAGGGCTTTGTCGCCTGTGCGCTGGAGGCCTCCTCCATCGGCGTGGTCGAACACCGCCTGGACGCGACCGTCATTGAGGTCGCAATTTTTACCAATTTCACGCAGGACCACCTCGACTACCACACTTCCATGCAAGCCTACTGGGAGGCCAAGGCCGCGCTGTTCGGCTGGCCGGGCCTGAAGGCGGCGGTCATCAATATCGACGATGCCAAGGGTGCAGAACTGAAGGAGTCGCTCGCGGGGAGCGGCCTGGACCTCTGGACGGTGTCCTGTGCGGAGCCGGCGCGTTTGCAGGCGCGCAAGCTCGAGCACGGCACTGATGCCTTGAGCTTTGAGGTGACGGAGGGTGCCGAAAGCCATACGCTGGCTGCCCGACTGGTGGGCCAGTACAACGTGTCCAACCTGCTCGGTGTACTCGCGGCCCTGCGCGCCATGGGTGTGCCGCTGGCCGATGCGGTCAAGGCCTGTGCCGGCCTGCTACCCGTGCCCGGCCGCACCGAGACGTTGGCCATGCCCGGTCGGCCGCTGGTGGTGATCGATTACGCCCACACGCCCGACGCACTTGAAAAGGTATTGCTCGCGCTGCGACCGGCAGCGGCACACCGCAATGGTCAGCTCTGGTGCGTGTTCGGTTGCGGTGGGGACCGCGACACCACCAAGCGACCGCTAATGGCAGCCGTAGCCGAAAAAAATGCCGACCAGGTGGTGGTGACYAGCGACAATCCGCGCAGCGAAAATCCGCTGGCCATCATCTGCCAGGTGCTGCTGGGCCTGAGCCATCGCGATGCCGTGCATGTGCAGGCCGACCGCGCAGCTGCCATCACGCACGCCCTTAGCCTCGCCGGCTCCGACGACGTGGTGCTGCTGGCCGGCAAGGGCCACGAAAGTTTTCAGGAAGTGGGCGGTGTAAAGCTCCCTTTCTCCGACCGCGAGCATGCGCAGGCGGCGCTCGATGCCTTGGCTTCGCCCAAGCAGGAGGGCCGGCCATGATGCGCCTGCAGCAAGCCCTGGGCTGGTTACCCGCCGCTCGCCTCGTGGGTGACGGCGGCGTGCAGGCTTTGCGGGTCAACACCGACACGCGCAGCCTGCAGGAAGGCGACCTCTTTGTGGCGCTCAAGGGCGAGCGGTTCGACGCCCACGATTTCCTCGCACAAGCCAAAGCGCAGGGCGCAGTCGCGGCCATTGCCCATCATGGCCTGGCACAAGCCGGCCTGCCGGGACTGGAGGTGTCCGACACGCGCCTGGCGCTGGGTCAATTGGCCGCCGGTTGGCGCTCGCAGTTCCGCCTCCCGCTGGTGGCGGTGACGGGCAGCAACGGGAAAACCACCGTCACGCAAATGATCGCGACCATCTTGCGCGCCTGGAAGGCCGATAAGGCCTTCGCGACCGAAGGCAATCTCAATAATGACATCGGCGTGCCGCTCACGCTGCTGCGACTGTCGGCCGCGCATGAAGTGGGTGTGGTCGAACTCGGCATGAACCACCCCGGCGAGATCGCCTACCTGGCCGAACTCACCAAGCCCACCGTCGCGTTGGTCAATAACGCACAGCGTGAGCATCTCGAATTCATGGCCACGGTGGAAGCGGTGGCGCGCGAAAACGGCTCGGTGTTCGCGTCGCTGGATGCGGGCGGCACGGCGGTCTTTCCGGCCGACGACGACTACACCTCGCTGTGGCGTGAACTGGTCGGCACGCGCAAGGCACTGACCTTCGCGCTCTCGGGCGCCGCCGACATCACAGGCACCGCGCAATGGGAGGGCGGCTGCTGGAAGGTGGTGGCTACGACCCCGGCGGGCAACACCGATTTCTCTCTGCACATCGCCGGCCGGCACAACGTCAAGAACGCCTTGGCTGCCGCGGCCTGCGCGCTGGCGGCGGGCGTTCCCCTGGCATCCATCTCCGTGGGCCTCACGGCTTTTGTGCCGGTCAAGGGCCGTTCCCGTGCCATCGCCGTCGCCCTGCCAGGCCGGGTGTTGACGCTGGTCGACGACAGCTACAACGCCAATCCCGACTCCATGCGCGCCGCGCTGGAGGTCCTCGCCGAACTGCCCGGCCCGCGCCTGATGGTGATGGGTGACATGGGCGAGGTCGGCAACCAGGGGCCGCAGTTCCACGATGAAGCCGGGCGCCATGCGCGCGCGCTGGGCATTGAAAAATTGTTCACATTGGGCGAGCAGTCAAAGCAGGCCGCGGCCGGTTTTGGCGGTGCGCAGATTTTTGGCGGCATGGACGAACTCGCCGCCGCCGTGCTGGCCGAGCTGCCCCACACCGGCAGCATGCTGGTCAAGGGTTCGCGCTTCATGAAGATGGAACGTGTGGTCCAGGCCATCACGGCCAATGCGCAAGATCAAACACAACATCAACAACATCAGAAGGAAGAGCCCCATGCTGCTTAGTCTGGCCCAGTGGCTCCAGTCAATCTCCCCCGAATTCGGGTCTTTCAGGGTGTTCCAGTACCTGACGTTCCGTGCAGTCATGGCCGCGCTCACAGCACTGCTGATCGGTCTGCTGGCTGGCCCCTTTGTGATCCGGCGGCTGATCTCGCTGAAGATCGGGCAGCCGATCCGGGAATACGCAATGCAGACCCATTTGAGCAAGAGTGGCACGCCCACCATGGGCGGTGTGCTGATTCTGCTGTCCATCGGAATTTCCACATTGCTGTGGTTCGATTTGTCCAACCGTTTCGTCTGGATCGTCCTCATCGTCACGTTGGGCTTTGGCGCCATAGGCTGGGCAGACGACTGGCGCAAGGTCGTACTCAAGGACCCGGAAGGCATGCGTTCACGCGAGAAATATCTGTGGCAATCCATCATCGGCCTCATTGCGGCGCTGTACCTGGTGTTCAGCATCTCCGAGAGCTCCAACATGCGCGTGCTCGAACTGTTCTTCAGCTGGGTGCAGTCGGGCTTTGACGTGAACCTGCCGCCCAAAGCTGGCCTGCTGGTGCCCTTTGTCAAGGAAATCAGCTACCCGCTGGGCGTGTTCGGCTTCGTGATCCTGACTTACCTCGTGATCGTGGGCTCCAGCAATGCCGTCAATCTGACTGACGGGCTGGACGGCCTTGCCA
>NZ_JBFUCA010000240.1:0-6315 GCF_056405475.1 Polaromonas sp. P1_G4 | reverse complement strand
GCGCCACCGCCGGAGGCCTGGCGTGCACCGGCGGTCAGCGTCTTTCCACTGGAAAAGACCGCCCGCATTTCACCGCCTTCCAGCGTCACGGTGCCCTGGGTGAAGTTGAGTTCAATGCGCTCGGGAAAACCGGGGTAGGCCGCCGTGGTGGCCTGAACCACAGCGACCGCACCGCTGCTGTAGTGCAGCAATGCGGCAGCCGTGTCTTCGCCCTCCWTGCGATGCACTGCGCTGGTGCTTGCAACGCCTGTGACGCGCTCCGGCATGCCGGTGAAGCTGAGCAGCAGGTCGAGCGTATGAATGGCCTGCGTGATCAGCACGCCGCCGCCGTCCCGCGCCAGGGTGCCGCGTCCGGGCTCATCGTAATAACTTTGCGGCCGCCACCACCGGATCGACGCGGCAGCGCTGACCAGCGGGCCCATAACGTCGTCACGCAGCAGTGCCGCCACGGCAAGGGCCGCGTCGCGCATGCGGTGCTGCAGCATCACTGCCAGCATGACCCCCGCAGTTTCGCAAGCATCGACCAATGCATTGGCCCGGTTCAAATCAATTTCGAGGGGCTTTTCGACCAGCACATGCTTGCCCGCACGCGTTGCCTGCTGCACGAGGTCCAGATGGGTATTGGGCGGCGTGAGAACCAGCACGGCTGTTACGCTGGCGTCTTCCAGAATATCTTCCAGTCGCGTAGTTCGGCGCGCCCCTTGGGGCACTTCTACAGCGGCCAGCCGTTCGGGATTTCGCCCATAAACCCATGYGACGTCTGCTTCACTGGCCAGGTCTTCAAGACTTCGGAAGTGAGGTGCCGAGCCCAGCCCTGCGCCAATGACGGCGAGGCGCAGCCGCGCAGGGCTGGGTATGGACGGCATGTTCAGTCAAGCTTGACGTTGGCCGCCTTGATGACTTGCGCCCATTTCTCGACCTCTGCCTTCTGGAAGGCGGAGACCTGCTCGATCGTCATGCTGGAYGGTTGCATGCCCAGTCCTTTGAGGCGTTCCTGCATCTCGGGCTGCGCGGTGATTTTCATGATTTCATCGTGCAGCTTGTCAATGATGGGCTTGGGGGTGCCGGTGGGTACAAAAATGGCTTGCCATGAGGCAACCTCAAATCCGGGGACGGATTCGGCCACCGTTGGCACATTCGGCATGGACTCCAGGCGCTTGGCGGAGGTGACCGCCAGCGCACGCACCTTGCCGCTCTGGATATGAGGACCTGCTACGACCGTGGTGTCGAACATCATGTCCACCTGCCCGCCGATCACGTCCTGGATGGCGGGGCCGCTGCCTTTGTAGGGCACATGGATGAACTGGGTGCCCGACTTGAAGCCCAGCAGTTCCAGCGAGAGATGCTGCGATGTGCCGCTGCCGGCCGATGCGGAAGAAATGGTTTTGGGTTTGGCCTTCGCTGCGGCCAGCACGTCCTGCAGCGTTTTGTAAGGGCTGTTGGCCCCCACCACCAGCACGACGGGGTTGGTGCCGATGAGCGCCACCGGCGAGAAAGACTTGATCGGGTCGTAGCCCAGTTTCGGGTAAAGGCTCACATTGATGGCATGCGAGCTGACGGTGCCGCCCAGCATCGTGTAGCCATCTGCCGGTGCGCGGGACGCGACTTCCGAGCCGACGCTACCGCCAGCACCGCCCTTGTTGTCAATCACGATGGTGGTGCCGAGTACCGGCCCGAGTTTTTGGCCAATCAGCCGGCCCAGGATGTCGGTGGTCCCGCCTGCAGGAAAGGGCACGATGAAGGTGATGGGTTTACTGGRCCACTTGTCTTGTGCGAAGGCAGGAAGTCCCAGCGCCGACAGGGCAGCGCCAGCAAGTGCGGAATGGATGAGGGAACGGCGTTTCATGATGTCTCCTGTGTGTTGTCTGGTGGTGTTGTCTGGTGGTGTTGGTTGGAACTACTTACTTGATGGCCTGAATGCGTTCGTACAGACTCTTGGGCCACGGGGCATCGGCAGCGGTGAGCGAAGGCAAGACCGCTGCGGCAAAAGGCGCGCGGTCTACCTTGTTGACGGTTTTGCCTTTTTTCTCGAACTCGGCGACCAGGCGGTTTTCGGCATCGACGATGTCCTGGCTGGCGCGGCTCGACGCCTCCCAGAGCACCTGGTCGAAGACCTTCTTGTCGGCCTCACTGAGTTTGGACCAGACCGAGCTCGACACGGCCGTGAGCAGCGATTCGGTGATGTGGCCGGTCAGGGTGATGTATTTCTGGACTTCGTAAAACCTTTTGGCCTCGATGGTGGGAAGCGGGTTTTCCTGTGCATCGACCGTGCCGTTTTGCAGCGCCAGGTAGACCTCGGCAAAGGCGATGGGCGTCGGGTTCGCACCCACGGCCCTTGGGAACATCACAAAAAGTGGTGCGTCGGGCACGCGCAGCTTGAGGCCTTTCATGTCCTCGGGTTTGTTGATGACCTTGTTGGAAGTCATGTGGCGCAGGCCGTAGTAGGTGTAGCCTGCAATRTGCTGGCCRCCGGTCTTGCTGGCATAACCCTGAGCCAGCTCCTGAAAGATCGGRCCGTTACGGAATGCCTGRAAGTGCGCGTAATCGCGAAACACAAAAGGCGCGGCGGCGATCGACARCGGCGGGTGTGCACGCCCGGCAAAGGCCGCGCCGGTGTAGATGATGTCGACGGTGCCCAGTGTCAGGCCCTGGTTGATGTCGGTTTCCTTGCCCAGGGATGAGGCCGGGAAGACCTCCACCACATAGCGGCCGTTGGTCTTCTTCCTGATTTCGTCGGCGGCCCAGACGGCCTGCTTGTGAAAGGTCTCCGAGGTCTCGTAGACGTGAGCCCATTTGAGTTTGGTCTGGGCTGCGGCGGCGCCTGCGCCCAGCGTGCCGGCCAGTGCCAGCAGCGTCGCACCCGCAATGCTGCAAAGGGTTCTGCGTTTCATGTCTTGTCTCCTGATTGTTTGTAATGGCTCAGTGGGTATCGTTGGTGGGGAAAGGGCGCCGCGGTATACCGCCCCCGGCGCCTTGCGGGCTACAAACTTCCCGTGCAGATGGGCATGGCAGATTTCCGGAATCCTCTAAATTCCGGCGGCCTGCTGGATTCATCGAACCATGCAGGGCATCTTGTTGTTGAATTTCCAGTTGGGGATCAGGTATTGCATGGCCACGGCATCGTCGCGCGCACCGAGGCCGTGCTTGAGGTAAAGCTGGTGCGCTTTTTCCACTTCAGCCATGTCCAGCTCTACGCCGAGGCCCGGTGTTTTTGGCACTGCAACCTGGCCGTCCACAATTTGCAAGGGTGCCTTGGTCAGGCGCTGGCCGTCCTGCCAGATCCAGTGGGTGTCAATCGCAGTGACTTTGCCCGGCGCGGCCGCAGCCACGTGGGTGAACATGGCCAGGGAAATGTCGAAGTGGTTGTTGGAGTGCGAGCCCCAGGTCAGCCCCCATGTCTGGCAGATCTGCGCGACGCGCACTGAGCCTTGCATGGTCCAGAAGTGTGGATCGGCCAGCGGGATGTCGACCGACTGCAGGTGGATGGTGTGCGACAGCTCGCGCCAGTCGGTGGCGATCATGTTGGTGGCGGTCGGCAGGCCGGTGGCCCGGCGAAACTCCGCCATCACTTCGCGGCCGGAGAACACGCCTTCGGCGCCGCAGGGGTCTTCTGCGTAGGCCAGCACATCGCCGCGGCCCTGGCAGATGCGGATGGCATCCTTGAGCAGCCACCCGCCGTTCGGGTCCAGTGTGATGCGCGCATCGGGAAAACGTTCGGAGAGGGCGATGATGGCTTCCATCTCTTCCTCGCCCCGCAGCACGCCGCCCTTGAGCTTGAAATCCTTGAAGCCGTAACGCTTGTAAGCCGCTTCGGCCAATGCCACGATGCCATCGGCGTCCATGGCGGTCTCGTGGCGCAGGCGCAGCCAGTCGTCCTCCGCATCCGGCGCACTGCCATAGGCCAGATCCGTCTGCTTGCGGTCGGCCACATAAAAGAGGTAGCCCAGCACGGCCACTGAATCCCGTTGCTGGCCTTCGCCCAACAGTGCGGCCACAGGTACGCCCAGGAATTGGCCCAGCAGGTCGAGCAGGGCGCTTTCCACGGCAGTGACGGCMTGAATCGCCACACGAAGGTCGAAGGTCTGGTTGCCGCGGCCGCCGCTGTCGCGGTCCGCAAAACGTGTGCGCAGGGTGTTGAGAATCTGGTTCCACGCGCCTACCGATTGCCCTTCGATCAGTTCACGGGCGTCTTCCAGGGTGTTGCGGATCTTCTCGCCGCCCGGTACTTCACCTACGCCGGTGCGGCCTGAACTGTCGGTCAGGATCAGCAGGTTCCGGGTGAAAAATGGGCCGTGGGCACCGCTGAGGTTTAACAGCATGCTGTCCTGGCCGGCCACGGGAATCACCTGCACGCGAGTGATTCGGGGAGTTTGGGAAAGGGCGTGAGGGGCTGTTGCGGGAGCGTTTGAAGCGGGCATACCGGACTTGCTTGTAGGATGGTTGATAAAACAATTTATCAGTTATCGTACAACTCGTCGATTATTTATGCAACCAGATTTGTACCCAGAGTGCGAGGCGCTTGAGGTTCGGAAGGCTCTTCGGGTGGCTGCATGGTGTGCGCGTTATTGCCCCGGCGAAGCCGTTCACGGCTATTGGACAGGTGCGTCCGCATGGCGGCGCGTGCGGCCTCCGCATCCTGATTGCGGATGGCGTTGTAGATGCTCTCGTGCTCGCTGTTGACCCGCTGCAGGTAGTTGAAGCGGCCTTCGGGTGCGCTGTGCGCCGTGTTGACGCGAGTGCGCGGAATGATCATGGTGCCCAGGTAGGTCATCAGGTCGGCGAAGTGCCGGTTGCCCGTGGCGCGGGCCACTTCCATATGGAACTGGAAGTCCGGTGGCACGGCGTCAGAGTCCAGGCTGATGGAGTCGTGAAAGGCGCGCAGTGCATTTTCCAGGGCCTTGAGGTTTTCTGGCGTTCTCCTCTGGGCGGCAAGGCCGGCGGCTTCGGTTTCCAGGCTGATGCGCAGCTCCAGCACCGAGATCACATCGGCCACAGTGGCAAAGTCCTCGGCGGTGATCTTGAAGTTGCCGGCGTCCTGCGGTTGCAGGACAAAGGTGCCGATGCCGTGCCTGGTTTCGACCAGCCCTGAGGCCTGGAGCTTGGACAGCGACTCGCGCACCACGGTCCGGCTCACGTCAAAACGGGCCATGATTTCGGCTTCAGTGGGCAGTTTTTCGCCCGGCTGCAGGTGACCTGAACGGATGCTGGTGGCCAGATTTTCGACGATCTCACTCACCAGTCCGCGGGGGCGGCGCATGCGCAACGGCTCTTCGTGAAAGCCAACCGTAAGGCCTGCCTCAGAGCGACTAGGGGTTTTCCTTGAGTCCATTAAAAAACCATTGACAAGCTAGGGGGCGAACTGGAGAATTCCAAGTCATCAGACAACCTATGACTGCGATGTTCTTGGGTTGACTTTAACAAACTTCATAAAAAAGTCCAGTGTTTGCAATCACACCGGACGCAGATTAAAAAAATGACCATCAAAGTTCACGAAAAGCTCTTGTTGACCGGCGCGGCCGGTGGCTTGGGCAAGGCCTTGCGCGAGCGCCTGAAGGCCAATTGCTCGGTACTCCGGCTGTCCGACGTGCAGCCTTTCGGTGCTGCCGGAGCCAACGAAGAGGTGATTTTGGCCGATCTGGCCGATGCCGCCGCCGTCCACACCATGGTTCAGGGCGTGGACGCGATTGTCCACCTGGGCGGTGTCTCGGTAGAAGGGCCCTTTGGTCCCATCCTGCAAGCCAACATCCTGGGCGCCTATAACTTGTATGAGGCCGCGCGCAAGAACGGCGTCAAGCGCATCGTCTTTGCCAGCTCCAATCACGTCACCGGCTTTTACCGCCAGGACCAGACCATCAATGCCGACCATCCGCCGCGGCCCGACGGTTTGTACGGCCTGAGCAAAGCCTTCGGTGAAGATCTCGCGCGCCTGTACTTTGACCGCCACGGCATTGAAACCGCTTGCGTGCGCATCGGCTCTTCATTTGCCGAGCCCAAAGACCGCCGCATGCTGGCCACCTGGTTGAGCTTTGACGACCTGCACCGCTTGATCACCGCCTGCCTGACTACGCCGGTGCTGGGCCACAGTATTGTGTTCGGCATGTCCGACAACGCCGTCACCTGGTGGGACAACAGCCGCGCACGCCACATCGGTTATGTGCCGAAAGACAGCTCGGACATCTTTCGCGAGGCCGTCTACGCCCGAACCCCCGCGCCTGACCTGAAAGACCCGGTCGCCCAGTACCAGGGCGGCGGCTTCGTAGTAGCCGGTCCTTTCGGCGACTGAGTGGTCAGGATAAACATGAGCGAGTCTCACGT
>NZ_JBFUCA010000239.1:0-6324 GCF_056405475.1 Polaromonas sp. P1_G4 | reverse complement strand
CATTACTGTTGCGCCGACCGTGTGGCGTCGTTTCTGGGCTGAATGGTGGCTTTCCAAATCCGTGGGGGCGGCTGACCTCGTGCTGTGCTTCGGCAATTTGCCACCGCTCTTCAGGCTGAAAGGGCGCACCGTGGTGTTCGTGCAGAACCGTTATCTCGTCGACCCGGTGACGCTCGCCAGCTTCCCTCTCAGGACACGCCTGCGGCTGTTGATCGAAAGGGCATGGTTCGCCCACAAGGCCCAAAAYGCGCAAGCCTTCGTCGTGCAAACTCCTTCAATGCGCGACCTGCTGAATGCCTCTGGTCTGGCAAAGGGCAAACCGGTTTCGGTACTGCCCTTTGTGAGCACCAGCGCCGGCTATGAGAGAAACAGCACCCCGAAGGCATGCGATAGCGCATGCGGCTTCATCTATGTAGCTTCAGGTGAGCCTCACAAAAATCACAAGCGGCTCATGGAAGCCTGGATTTTGTTGGCGGATGACGGCATGCATCCTTGGCTTTGGCTGACTGTCGACGCCAATGCCCACCCTGAACTCTGCGCATGGATCGATGAAAAGAAGGCCCGTTACGGTCTGAATGTTGAAAACCTCGGCGCGAGGCCACACGACGAAATCCTGCGCCTCTACGCCCAGGCGAAGGTACTGGTTTATCCGTCACTGTTCGAGTCGTTCGGCCTGCCACTGATCGAAGCGCGCCAGGCGGGCCTGGCAATCCTGGCGTCAGAACTCGATTACGTACGCGACGTGGTCGACCCCGAGCAGGTATTCGACCCCCATTCACCGGTCTCCATTGCCAGGGCAGTGAAGCGCTTTCTCGGCCAAAGCGAGCAGCCCCTTCCGCTCATGAACGCCGGCGAATTCCTCGCCCATGTTTTCCCCGAAGAGTGACCCAATTGCGTATCCTGATCGTCAGCCAGTATTTCTGGCCAGAAAGCTTTCGCATCAACGATGTCGCGAAAACGCTCGTTGAAAAGGGCTTCGAGGTCGATGTATTGACCGGCAAGCCCAATTATCCCGAAGGTTCGGTTTTTCCCGGCTACCGGGCCTGGGGCTGCCAGCGTGAATCATGGGCCGGCCTCTCGATATACCGGGTACCCCTTGCGCCGCGCCGGAAAAAGGGCGCGTTGAACCTGGTCTTCAACTATCTGTCGTTTGTCGCCTCAGGCACTCTTTTTGGTGCGTGGCAGCTGCGCGGCAAACGCTACGACGTCATTTTTGCCTACGGTACTTCGCCAATCCTCCAGGCGATCCCGGCGTTGTTCCTCGGTTGGCTGAAAAACTGCAAGGTTGCCGTCTGGGTCCAGGATCTCTGGCCGGAAAGTCTGGAGGCCACGGGTTATGTGCGTAATCGGCGTGCACTGGCATTGGTGAGGTCCGTCGTTCAGAGCATTTACGCAGGTACCGACCTGCTTCTGGTGCAATCACAGGCATTTGTACCCAAGGTTCGCGAACTGGCCGGCGGCACACCGATCGCCTATTACCCGAATTCGGTCGACCCGCTATTTGCCGCGCCCGGCGACGCACCAGCGCCACCGATACCGGTTATGGACAGCGGCGCGTTTTGCGTCGTATTCGCCGGCAATATCGGCGCCGGGCAGGCCGTCGAGGCCATTGTCGAGGCCGCTACCCTGCTCCGCGAGCGTCCGGATGTCCAGTTTGTGGTCGTCGGCCAGGGCAGCCGCCAGGCCTGGATGGCCGAAGAAGCTGCGGCACGCGGGCTCACCAACCTGCACCTGCCCGGCCGTTTCCCGGTCGAATTGATGCCCGGCCTCATGCAAAAGGCCTCAGCGTTACTCGTAACCCTGACCGATCAACCGATTTTCGCGGCGACCATTCCCAACAAGATCCAGGCCTATATGGCCGCTGGACGACCGATAATTGCCTGTTTGAACGGGGAAGGTGCCCGCGTCGTCGAGGAAGCTGGGGCTGGCCTTTCGGTTCCGGCCGAGAATGCGCCGGCCCTGGCCGCCGCGGTGATTCGGCTGGCTGAGATGAGTGCACCAGAACGCGCCACTCTTGGCGCCAACGGCCAACGGTATTTCAAAGAGCATTTCGACCATGACATGCTGACACTTCAGCTCATGGACCATTTCCGCGCACTGGCGGAATCTTCTTGAGGTTTTTCGATGAGAGTTCTTGTATTGGGTGCCAGCGGCATGATCGGCAGCGCCATGATCCGCGTCTTGAGYCAGAAAAAGGATTGGCAGGTCTTCGGCAGCATGCGAAATGCCGCGGCGCTGCGCTTTTTTGAGCCCGCCATCGCCGAGCGCATGCTGACCTTTGTCGATATCAACGACCGCGACAGCGTCATCCGCGCATTTGCCCACGCCCGGCCTGACGTGGTCGTTAACTGTATCGGCCTGACCAAGCACCATACCGAAGCTGATGATCCGTTGCTCGCGATTCCCATCAATGCGTTGCTGCCACACCAGCTCGCCGGGCTGTGCCTGGCGGCGTCGGCACGTTTGATCCATATCAGCACCGACTGCGTCTTCTCGGGCGCCAAGGGACACTACATCGAAGCCGACGCGGCCGATGCAAAAGATGTCTATGGCAAGTCCAAGCTCCTGGGCGAGGTGCTGGGCCAGGGCGCGATCACTTTGCGCACCTCGACAATAGGCCACGAATTGCAAAGCGCTTACGGGTTGCTGGAATGGTTCCTTGCACAACAGGGTTCCTGCAAAGGCTTCAACAAGGCCATTTTTTCGGGTCTGCCGAATGTCGTGTTCGCCGAAATCGTCCGCGACATCGTGATTCCACGGCCTGAGCTGTCCGGCCTGTACCACGTTGGCGCTGCCCCGATCGGCAAATACGACCTGCTCAAGCTGATCGCCGCAGCCTACGGCAAGGCCATTGATATTCAGATGGACAATACGTTTACGATGGACCGATCGCTCGATTCCAGCCGTTTCCGCGAGGCGACAGGCTACACCGCACCGGCCTGGCCCGAGCTTATCGACACCATGCATTCCTCCAAACTGTAAGAATCAGCCATGTTTGACAACAAAATACTGATGATCACCGGCGGCACCGGTTCGTTCGGCAACGCCGTCCTCAAACGCTTTCTCTCAACGGAAGTGCGCGAAATCCGCATTTTCAGCCGCGACGAAAAAAAGCAGGAAGAGATGCGGATCGCGCTGAACAACGACAAGCTCAAGTTTTACATCGGTGACATCCGCGACTACGACAGCATTCACCAGGCGATGAAGGGTGTTGACTATGTGTTTCACGCGGCAGCACTCAAGCAGGTCCCGTCCTGCGAGTTCTATCCGATGGAGGCGGTGCGTACCAATGTACTGGGCGCGGAGAACGTCATGAACGCAGCGATCGCCCATAACGTCAAGCGCGTCGTCGTCCTGAGCACCGACAAGGCGGTCTATCCGATCAATGCCATGGGTGTGTCCAAGGCAATGATGGAAAAACTCATGGTCGCCAAGGCACGCATGCAAAACGATGGCGAGACCGTGCTTTGCGCCACGCGTTATGGCAACGTGATGGCGTCGCGCGGCTCGGTGATCCCGTTGTTCGTCTCGCAGCTCAAGAGCGGCGCGCCGCTGACCGTGACCGACGCCAGCATGACCCGCTTCCTGATGTCACTCGACGATTCGGTCGACCTGGTGCTGCACGCGTTCGAGCACGGCCAGCAGGGCGACATCTTTGTGCAGAAGGCGCCGGCCTCGACTGTCGCCGACCTCGCGCAAGCGCTCAAGGACATCTTTGGCGGCAACGACCAACCCACCAAGATCATTGGCACGCGCCATGGCGAAAAGCTCTACGAAACGCTGGTGTCGCGCGAGGAAATGGCCCGGATCGACGACATGGGCGCGTACTACCGCATTCCCGCAGACAACCGCGATCTCAATTACGCCAAGTATTTCAGCGATGGCGAAGAGCGGATTTCGCAACTGGACGACTACACATCGCACAACACCGAGCGGCTCAATGTCGCCCAGGTCAAGGCGCTTTTGGGGAAACTGGATTTTATTGAGGAGGCACTTCGTGTTTAAAGTGATGACGGTAGTCGGGACCCGGCCCGAATTGATCAAGATGAGCCGCGTGATTGCGGCGCTCGACAAGCACACCCAGCACATTCTTGTGCACACGGGCCAGAATTTCGACTACGAGCTGAACCAGATTTTTTTCGAAGACCTGCAGATTCGCAAGCCCGACCACTTTCTCAATGCAGTCGGCGAAAATGCGGCCCAGACCATCGGCCAGATCATCATGAAGGCCGATGAAGTGTTCCAGGCTGAGAAGCCCGACGCCGTCCTGCTCTATGGCGACACCAACTCATGCCTGGCAGTGATCGCGGCCAAACGGCGGAAAATCCCGGTATTCCACATGGAGGCAGGCAACCGCTGCTTCGACCAGCGCGTTCCCGAAGAACTCAACCGGAAGGTGCTCGATCACCTGTCGGACATCAACATGGTCCTGACGGAACATGCACGGCGCTATCTCATCGCCGAAGGCGTGCGGCCCGAAACCATCATCAAGACCGGCTCGCACATGCGTGAGGTCGTCGACCACTACCGCCCGCAAATCGACAAGTCCGACATCATTTCGCGCCTGTCCCTCAAGCCCAATGAATTTTTCCTGGTCAGCGCGCATCGCGAGGAAAACGTTGACTCGCCCGACGCGCTGAAGGACCTGCTCGAGACCTTGACCGAGCTTGTCAAAAAGTATGGCTTCCCGGTGATCGTTTCCACCCATCCACGCACGCGAAAACGGCTGGAGGAGGCTGGTTACGAAGGCCTGGACAAGCGCATCGTGTTCGGCAAGCCGCTCGGGTTTTTCGACTACATGAAACTGCAGGTCGAAGCCAAATGCGTGCTGTCCGACAGCGGCACCATCACGGAGGAGACTTCGCTGCTCAACCTCTGCTCCATCACCCTGCGCAATGCCCACGAGCGCCCCGAAGGCATGGACGTCGGCACCCTCATCATGAGCGGCCTCAAGAAGGACCGCGTGATAGACGCCATCGAGATCGTGACGTCGCAATATGACCGCAACCGGCGCCCGGTGCTGCCCATTGCCGACTACGAAAATCCGTTCGTCTCGACGCAAATTGTGCGTGTCGTGACGAGCTACATCGACTACATCAACCGGGTCGTCTGGTCGAAGAAATAATACGCGCGGCGGCTATGGCGGCAGCTCGGCTTGCGCCATCGTCGCGCCGTCACAATCCCTGGCTGAAAGCAGAGGTACAGTGCCAGCCAGGGGCCAGGAAATCGCCAGATCCGGGTCGTCCCAACGGATGCAGCGTTCATGTTCGGCGGCGTAGTAGTCGGTGGTCTTGTACAGCACGTCGGCAAATTCGCTAAGCACCAAAAAGCCGTGCGCAAAGCCCGGCGGCACCCAAAGCTGCCGATGCTCCTGGGCCGACAACTCGAACGCGACCGAACGCATGAAATTCGGCGAGGAGCGCCGGACATCGACCGCCACATCCCAGATGCTGCCGCTGACCACCCTCACGAGCTTGCCTTGGGGTTGCCTGAGCTGGTAATGCAGGCCGCGCAGCACATGGCGAACCGAGCGCGAATGATTGTCCTGTACAAAACCGCCGTCAAGCCCGGTTGCCCGCTCAAAATCGCGCCTGTTGAAGCTTTCGAGAAACAGGCCCCGCGCGTCGGCATGAACTTCAGGCTGAATCAGCAGCACTTCGGGCAGGGCCGTCGGGGTGACTTTCATGAGAGCTCCTCAACCATTTTGGCGACACCGGTTTGCCAATCGGGAATGTCGACCCCGAAAGTCCGCCGCAGCTTCGAAGTATCAAGTCGTGAGTTCAATGGACGGCGGGCTGCCTGCACGTAGGCAGTTGACGCCACGGGCTGGACTGCATCTATGGGCACACTGGGCAACAGGCCGGTCTTTTGTGCCTGCTCAACGACAAAACACGCATAGCCATGCCAGGAAGTTTCACCGGCGGCAGCCGCGTGATAAAGCCCGGCCAATTGCTCATCCGCGAGAACGCGCGTCAACGCCAACACAGTCAGGTCGGCCAGCCAGGCCGCTGCGGTGGGCGCACCGAACTGGTCGTTAACCACCGCCAGCCGGCCGTCCCTGCGCAACTTGTGCAGGATTTTCTTTGCAAAGTTTTCACCATGCGCCGCATAAAGCCAGCTTGTGCGGAAGATCAGGTGTCGTGCGCAATTTTTCGCGACCAACTGGTCGCCGAGCAGCTTGCCAAGGCCATAGGCGTTCAGCGGCAAGGCGGTGTCGTCCTCGGTCCACGGCCGCGTTCCTCCGCTGCCATCAAAGACATAGTCGCTCGAATAGTGAACAAACCAGGCGCCGGTCTCTTCACACGACCGGGCCAGCACGGCCGG
>NZ_JBFUCA010000238.1:0-6327 GCF_056405475.1 Polaromonas sp. P1_G4 | reverse complement strand
AGCACCTGTTTCGCGATGCCTGCGGCCTGCAGGGCTTCACTGACTGCGCTGCCGGCACCGCCCATGATGGCTCCCTCTTCCACCGTCACCAGGGCTTGGTGGTTGGCTGCCACCTTGAGCAGCAGCTCGGTGTCCAGCGGTTTTGCCCAGCGCATGTTGACCACTGTGGCGCCTAGTTTTTCTGCGGCTTGCAGGGCCGGGTATAGCAAGGTGCCGAAAGCCAGGATGGCAACACCTGCGCCTTCGCGGCGGACTTCGCCCTTGCCAAAGGGCAGCGCTTCCAGTCCGGTTCCCGGCTTGATGCCGGCGCCGGCGCCGCGCGGGTAGCGTACAGCCACCGGATGGTTTTGCTCGAAAGCCGAGCTCAGCAGCATGCGGCATTCATTTTCATCGGCGKGGCATGCCACACTCATGTTGGGAATGCAGCGCAGGTAAGGAATGTCATAGGCGCCCGCATGCGTGGCGCCGTCGGCGCCGACCAGGCCGGCGCGGTCCAGCGCGAACACGACAGGCAGGTTTTGCAGGGCCACATCGTGGATCAGCTGGTCGTAGCCGCGCTGTAGAAAGGTGGAGTAAATCGCGACCACGGGCTTGAGCCCTTCGCAGGCCATGCCCGCGGCAAACGTCACCGCATGCTGCTCGGCGATACCGACGTCATGGTAGCGTTCAGGAAAGCGCCTGTGGAACTCAACCATGCCCGAGCCCTCTCGCATGGCCGGCGTGATGCCGACGAGCCGGCTGTCGTGCTCGGCCATGTCGCACAGCCACTGGCCGAACACCTGGGTGAAGGTCTGCTTGGCCGGTGCGGTGGACTTTTGCAGCCCCATGGCCGGATCGAACTTGCCGGGGCCGTGGTAGGCGATGGGGTCGGCTTCGGCGAGCTTGTAGCCTTGGCCTTTTTTGGTGACCACATGCAGGAACTGCGGGCCGCCCTTGGTGTCCATGAGGTGTTTGATGTTCTCCAGCGTGGGGACCAGCGACTCGAGATCGTGGCCGTCGATGGGGCCGATGTAATTGAAGCCGAAGTTTTCAAACAGCGTGGCAGGCACGACCATGCCCTTGGCGTGCGACTCCAGGCGTTTGGCCAGTTCCAGCAGCGGCGGTGCCACGCGCAGCACCTGCTTGCCCATGTGCCTGGCGGATGCATAAAAACGCCCGCTCATCAGCTGGGCCAGGTAACGGTTCAGCGCGCCCACCGGCGGGCTGATGCTCATGTCGTTGTCGTTGAGCACCACCAGCAGCTTGCAATGGTCATGCACGCCCGCATTGTTCAGGGCCTCGAAGGCCATGCCGGCGCTCATGGCACCGTCGCCAATGATGGCCACCGCATGGCGGTCTTCGCCTTTTTGCTGGGCGGCCAGCGCCATGCCCAGTGCGGCGGAAATCGAGGTCGATGAGTGGGCCGTGCCGAAGGTGTCGTAGGGGCTTTCGTCGCGGCGCGGAAAGCCCGACAGGCCGCCAAACTGCCGCAGGCTGTCCATGCGCTCGCGCCGGCCCGTGAGGATTTTGTGCGGATAGGTCTGGTGGCCCACGTCCCACACCAGGCGGTCTTCGGGGGTGTTAAAGACGTAATGCAGGGCCACCGTCAGCTCCACCGTGCCCAGGTTCGAGCTCAGGTGGCCGCCGGTTTTTGAAACGCTGTCAAGCACGTAGGCACGCAGTTCGTCGGCCAAGGGTTTCAGGTCAACGCGGGGCAGGCTCCGCAGGTCGGCGGGGCTGTTGATGGTTTCAAGCAATGGGTACATCGTGGTGTCGCTGTTTATGGCAAGGCCGGTTTCCCGGTCCGMGGTATTCAATCCTGATGACGGCTTCAATGATGACGGTTCACAAGCATGTCCGCCAGTGCGCGCAGGGCATCGGTGTGGCCCAGCCCGCTGGCATCCAGGCTGCGCAGTGCCTTGCCCAGCAGCTGCTGCGCATAGGCTTTGGAGTCTTCCAGCCCCATCAGCGATACAAAGGTGGGTTTGTCCTGGGCGGCGTCCTTGCCGGCCGTCTTGCCCAGTGTGGCGGAGTCAGCGGTGACGTCGAGGATGTYGTCAACGACCTGGAAAGCCAGGCCGACGGCGGCGCCGTAATCGCGCAAGGCGTCTTGAGCGGCCGGTGTCGCAGCACCACAGGCCGCGCCCATCATCACGCTGGCCTGCAGCAGCGCACCGGTTTTGAGCCGGTGCATTTCATGCAGCTGGACGGACGTCAGCGGCATGCCCACGCTGGCAAGGTCAATGGCCTGGCCGCCGGCCATGCCCTGAAAACCGGCCGCCTGAGCCAGCATGCGGCACAGGCGCGCCTGTGTGGCCGCATCAACTGAATCGTCGGGCGGCGTGAGGAATTCAAATGCCAGCGCCTGCAGGGCGTCGCCGGCAAGCAGTGCCTGAGCCTGGCCGAACTTGACATGCACCGTGGGCTTGCCGCGGCGCAGCACATCGTTGTCCATGCAGGGCATGTCGTCGTGCACCAGCGAATAGGCGTGGATCAGCTCTACCGCGCAGGCAGCCCGCAGGGCGGCTTGCGCATTGCCCTGCACGGCCTCACAGGCCGCCATGACCAGCAAGGGCCGCAGGCGTTTTCCACCGTCGAGCACGGCATAACGCATGGCGTCGCCCAAGCCCGCAGGCGCAGGCGCGTCGCTGGGGCAGGCAACCCAGCGCGACAAGGCGCTCTCGACATTGGCAAGCTGCCCGGCACTCCAGGCGCTCAAGGTAAACAAAGGCAGTTTTTCAGGGGCGTTCAATCGTGGGTCTCTTTTTTAGGGGGTGAAGGAATGTTCTGCCTGCAATGCGCCGGTTATTCCTGCACCCACGGCTTGAGTTCCGTGCCTTCCAGCACCTTGATCTGGGTTTCCACGGCCTCAAGCTTGTCCCTGCAGAACTTCAGCAGCTGCGCACCGCGCTGGTAGCCGGTAAGCAGTTGGTCCAGCGGCAGCTGCCCGGATTCCAGGCTGTCAACCAGCCCTTCAAGTTCCTGCAATGCGGCCTCATAGCTGGCGGGCAATGCCGGAACAACGGAAGCGGAGGCAGCAGCGGTGGACGAAGGACTTTTGGCCATGGTCATTTGGATGAAGGCTGATTTTAGGCCGTTGCAGGCAGGTTGCGGCCCCGGCGCCCGGGACTACGAATCCATACATCTCTATTATCCGGCGGCGGCGTGCGAAGACCCGCAAAAAGGCCTGCGCGGGTACAATTGATAACAGTTCTCGACAACAGCAGTGCCCCTGCTGCGGGATATCCGGCCTTGTTTTCTCCGTGGGCTGTCGCTCAGCCTGCCTACCCGCTTGTCAACAGCCTCCACCGCCTTGGCGCGGAGGCATGTTCACCGAAATTTGCATGTCTGATCTCAGCCTCCGTCTCCTGCAGGCCACCAGCCAGCTCCCCATTTCCAGCTACTTCGATGCGGGCTTGTACCAGCGGGAGCAGCAAAAGCTGTTTGCCCGCGGGCCGCGCTACCTGGGCCATGAACTGGCCGTGCCCCACCTGGGCGACTATTACGCCCTGCCGCATGAGGGCGAAGGGCGGGCGCTGGTGCGCAACGCCTCAGGCATCGAGCTGATCTCCAACGTCTGCCGGCATCGCCAATCCACCATGTTGCAGGGCCGCGGCAATACCGGCAGCAACATCGTCTGCCCGCTGCACCGCTGGACCTACAACACCTCGGGCGAACTCATAGGCGCGCCGCACTTCGAGATCGACCCCTGCCTGAACCTGAACCGCTACAAGACCACGACCTGGAATGGCCTGGTGTTCGAGGACACCGGCCGCGACGTGGCGGCCGAGATGTCGCAGCTGGCCACCTACGCCGACCTCGACTTTTCAGGCTACCAGCTCGACAAGGTGCACCTGCACGAGTGCAACTACAACTGGAAGACCTTCATCGAGGTCTACCTGGAGGACTACCACGTCGGCCCCTTCCACCCCGGCCTGGGCGGCTTCGTCACCACCGACGACCTGCGCTGGCAACTTGAGCCTGACTACTCCGTGCAGACCGTGGGCGTGTCGGACAAGCTGGGCAAGCCTGGCACCGACACCTACAAGAAATGGCATGACGTGGTGCTGCAGTACCGCAAGGGAGTGCCGCCCAAATACGGCGCCATCTGGCTCACCTACTACCCGCACGTGATGGTTGAGTGGTACCCGCATGTGCTGGTGGTCAGCACGCTGCATCCACAGGGCCCCGACAAGACGCTCAACGTGGTCGAGTTTTTTTACCCCGAAGAAATCTGCGCCTTCGAGCGTGAATTCATCGAAGCTCAGCAAGCCGCCTACATGGAAACCTGCGTGGAAGACGATGAGATCGCCCTGCGCATGGACGCCGGCCGCAAGGCCTTGATGGTTCGCGGTGACAACGAGTTCGGGCCTTACCAAAGCCCCATGGAAGACGGCATGCAGCACTTTCACGAGTGGTACCGCCGCGAAATGGGCGCCAGCAAAACCACGCAGATGATCTGACGGCACCGGAACTGCTATTTATTTGATAGCTGTTTGCGCACAGCCATTGCGGATCCCAGCCTCTTTTACCACTCATAACTCCTTCCCCTGAAAATCGATGCAAGCCGTCTGGATGATTCTTTCCTCCTTCCTGTTTGCCACGATGGGGGTCTGCGTCAAGTACGCGTCAGAACACTTCAACAGCGCCGAACTGGTGTTCTACCGCGGCACCCTGGGCATCGTCTTCATGGCCGCCTACGCCCGCGCGCGCGGCATCACCCTGGCCACCCGCTACCCGTCCATGCATGCCTGGCGCAGCGTGATTGGCGTGATGTCGCTGTCAGCCTGGTTTTATGCGATTGCCCATCTGCCGCTGGCGACCGCCATGACGCTCAACTACATGAGCAGCGTGTGGATTGCGGCCTTCCTGGTCGGCGGTGCGCTGATGCTGGGCAAGGCCGGCCAGAAAGGGCCCAGCCAGGGGCCTCTGGTCATGGCCATCCTGGCAAGCTTTGCCGGCGTCGTCATGCTGCTGCGCCCCGCCATCGACCAGAACCAGACCTTTGCCGGGCTGGTGGGCCTGATGTCCGGCCTGGGTGCTGCCTTTGCCTACATGCAGGTGATGGCGATTTCGCGCATGGGCGAGCCCGAAACGCGCACCGTGTTTTATTTTGCCGTGGGCACGGCGGTTGCCGGCGCGCTCGGCATGTGCGTCATGGGCATCACACCCTGGAACTGGGAACACGCGCTGTGGCTGCCGCCTATCGGCATCCTGGCTTCACTGGGCCAGCTGTCCATGACCAAGGCTTATTCCATGTCTGAAAACCATGGCGGCACGCTGATGGTGGCCAACCTGCAGTACTCGGGCATTGTGTTCGCGGCTATCTACAGCCTGATCCTGTTTGGCGACAATATCCCCCTGATCGGCTGGGCCGGCATGGGCCTCATCATCGTCAGCGCGATTGCCGCAACTGTTTTGCGCGCCCGCGCTGCGCCGAATGCCCCGGCTGAAGAGCATTAAGGAGTTTTCCATGAGCTACACCACCCTGATTTCCGCCGAACAACTGCAAGCCCTGATCGCATCGGCCAAGCCCCTGCGTATCTTCGACTGCACCTTCGACCTGATGAAGCCCAACGCCGGCCAGGAGCAGTACCTCGCCTCGCACCTTCCCGGCGCCGTGTATGCCAACCTGGACACCGCATTGAGTGCCAAGCACGGCGTGGCGGGCGCCCATGGCGTGATCACGGCCAGCGGCGCTGATACACCCGCGTCGGGCGGACGCCACCCACTGCCCAACCGCGAGAAGTTCGCCACCTGGCTTTCCAGCGTCGGCTTTGCCAACAACATGCAGGCGGTGGTGTATGACCGCAACGGCGCCRACTACTGCGGGCGCCTGTGGTGGATGCTCAAATGGGCCGGTCATGAAAACGTGGCGGTGCTCGACGGTGGGCTGCAAGCATGGCAGGCCGCCAGCGGCGCCGTCAACAGCGGCGAAGAACCTGCGCATTTCCAGGCCAGCTTCCTCCTGGCGCCGGAAAAAGCCACATTGGTATCGGCCCAGACCGTGGCGAGCCAGTTGGGCCGCCCGGCACAAACACTGGTTGATGCACGCGCCACGCCACGCTTCAAGGGCGAGGTGGAGCCGCTGGATCCGGTGGCCGGCCACATCCCCGGCGCATTGAACCGCCCCTTCGGCCAGAACCTGGGGCCCGACGGAAAGTTCAAGCCGGCAGTCCAGCTCAAGGCCGAGTTTGAAACCTTGCTGGCCGGCCGCGACCCGGCCACCGTGGTACACCATTGCGGCAGCGGCGTCAGCGCCGTTCCCAACATCATTGCCATGGAGTTGGCCGGCCTCGGAAGAAGCGGGCTCTACGCCGGCAGCTGGAGCGACTGGTGCAGCGACCC
>NZ_JBFUCA010000237.1:0-6343 GCF_056405475.1 Polaromonas sp. P1_G4 | reverse complement strand
CACACCTTATGCGGCGCTGTTGGCTGTCTGCCTGAGGGCAGGCGGGTCTGGCTTCGCCGTTTTCCGTGAAGTCAGCAGGCACAGCGCGGGTGCCAGGGCGAACACGGCGAAAAGCCACTGAGCCGCGCCCGCCGTTCCGGGTACACCACCGGGGTTGGTCAGGCCCCCGAGGTTGGCGACCATGCCGGCCAGGGCGGCGCCCATGGCGGTGGCAAACAGCTCTACCGTCATGATGGAAGAGGCAGCCAGGTCTTCTTCGCCAGATGGCGCAATCTGCAGCACACGCGTGCTCAGGTGCGGCCAGGCGATACCGACGGCAAAACCCACAGCCACCATGGCGGCGCAGATTGGCGCCAGCACGGGCCAGCCGCCATTACTGGGTGCGGGCATCAGCACTGCCATGCCCACCAGGCCCGCCAGTGCCAGCACTGGTGCAACGCGGATGGCCAGGCTGGCCCGGGTGCCGGTGGCGCTTGAGCTGATGAGTGAGCCCAGCGTCCAGCCTGCCGACATGATGGCGGCGAGGTAGCCTGAGACAAGCGGTGTCTGGGCATGCAGGACCTGAAAAAACAAGGGTGAAAAAATCTCCGTGCTGGTGACCGTCATGCCCAGCAGCCCCATGGCGAGGTAAAGGGCGCCCAGCACTCCGGGGCGAAACGCATCCTGCGGCAGCAGGCGGTTGGCGGCGCGCTTGTCGACGATGACCAGCAAGGCGCTGAGCGCAACCGCTGCACCCACACCGGCCGCATTCCACATGACTTGTGTGCTGACGCTGCCAGCTGAAACGGCGAAGACCGCACCGGCCAGCAGGAACAACTGCATCCACGGCACGGATGTCGGCGGGCTGCTGGCCGTGTTGTGCCGGGGAATCACGCAGACGGCGAGCACGGTGAACAGTGCCGCTGCGGGAATAAGCGCGCCAAACGCCCATCGCCAGGCATCCATCTGGGCAAACACGCCCCCTATGGCCGGCCCGACCAGGGTGGCCACGCCCCACATGCCCGACAACAGGCCGATGGCCCTGGACCACAAGGCTTCGTCGTACAGCAGGCGGATCATCGCGTAGGGCAGGGCCAGCAACAGCCCGCCGCCAAAGCCTTGCACCACACGACCGGCCAGCATGACGGGCATGGAAGGCGCCAGCGAGCAGGCGAGCGAGCCCACAGCAAAGATCGCAGCGCCGAGCACATAGGCAAAGCGCGGCCCGAGCTTGCCCAGCACCTGCGTCGCCATGGCGGCGCTGATGATGGAGGCCACTACAAAGAGGGCGGTGTTCCAGGCGTAGAACTCCAGCCCGCCAATGTCGCGCACGACGGACGGCAGGATGGTGGTGCCGATGTAGAGGTTGATGGCATGCAGCGCGACGCCGCCGACCAGCGCCAGCGTGCGGATGGCGTTGACGCCGGTCAGCAGAGCCATCCAGCCTGTGGGAGCGGTGCCTGATGTGTTGCTTGAGGTGCTGTTCATTCCAGCGCCTCGGGCCCGAAGGCCAGCCCGTCGAGCTTGTCCGGGTTGCGCATGATGAAGATGTTGTTGGCCTTGCCGTCGTCGTTGTAGGCGAAGGTGATGGCGGCGGCGATCTCGCCGGTGCTCGACCGCAGCTGGATGGCGCGGCCGCCGTTGATCTCGCAGGGCACCCATTCGTAGTGGGCCCAGTAGCGGGCCAGTTGCGTCGTCAGCAGGGTGAGCACGCTGCCCTTGCCCTGGAAGATGCCTTCAACCGAGCTGACCTTGCCGCCGCTGTCGGTGCTCAGTGCGATGTCGTCCGAGAGCAGGCTGGCGAGCGATTCGGTGCTGCCGGCGGTGATGGCTTCGCGAAAAGCGGTGAGCAGGTCGTCCTGCACCTTGGGCGGTGTTACGTGCCGGACTTTTCCCTGGGCGATGCTGGTGCTGGCGCGCGAGACCAGCTTGCGGCAGGCAGCTTCTTCCATGTCCAGCATCTCGGCCACTTCGGCGTAAGGTGTCTCAAAAATCTCATGCAGCAGGTAGGCAGCGCGCTCTTTGGGCGTGAGGCGTTCGAGCAGCAGCAAAAAGGCCATGCTCAGCGATGAGGCCAGCAGGGCATGTGTTTCGGGCGTGTCTTCGGTTTGCGTGTGGATGGGTTCGGGCAGCCAGGTGCCGACATAGTCGACCCGGCTGCGCTGGGCGTCGCGCAGCATGTCGATGCAGTGGCGCGTGCAGATGGCGGTGAGCCAGGCAGCCGGCGTGGCGATGCTCGCGTAGTCGGCCGCCAGCCATTTGATGAAGACGTCCTGCACGGCGTCTTCGGCATCAGCCCGTGAACCGAGGATGCGGTAGGCCAGGCCAAACAAATGCCTGCGCCTTTCTTCAAACACGGCGGTGGGGTCGATGTTTTGCATTGCGCGCGCCTTGCCTTGCTTTGCTCAGTGTGCCGAGACCTGGATGCGGTTCCAGAGGTTGATCATGCCGATGGTAGCGGTCAGCGCGCCAATCTCCTTGTCGCTGAACGATTGGCGCAGGCGGCCGCGCAGGCTGGCGTAGTCGGTCTTGTGGTCTAGCGTGGTCAGCGCTTCCGTCCAGGCCAGTGCGGCTTTCTCGGCTTCACTGAAGTCATTGACATGCGCCCAGACGACGAGGCGGTCCAGCCTGTCCTGGGTTTCACCGTCTTCACGGGCTTCCCGCAGGTGCATCTTGACGCAGAAAGCGCAGCCGTTGATTTGCGAGGCGCGCAGGTGAATCAGGTGGTGCAGTTTTTTGTCCAGGCCCTGGGCGCCAATGGTTTGACTGACCTTGAGCAGGGCGGGGTAGACATCAGGAATCGCGAGGTCGATACGGACGGGGGCAGTGTTGGCGGCGGTGTTAGCGGTAGGGGCAGTCATGGTGTTTCCTTTAAAAAGAGTTCAAAAGTTGGGTGTCACACCGTATTGACGATTCAGCTTTGCCGTTTGTGACGCGTTGTGACGCCTGCCTTCAAAAAAAGATGAAACAAATGAAAAATCGCCTGATCCCCAAAGGAATACAGGCGATAGCGGGCAAGCGCCTGTGCGCTCTAGCGTGGCGTGTTCAACAAGGTGTTCATCGCCGAATAGTCCAGCTTGGAGCCGAGCAGCGGTGACAGGTCCTGTTTCAGCAAGGCTTCGACGCTGGTTCGGGCGTGTTCGTAAGCCACCTGGAAAGGCGCCGGCCCTACGCTGAGGCGCCGCACACCGGCGGCCTGCAAGTCGGCAATGGCCGGCAGCCCGGGCATGGCCATCAGGTTCAGCGGCAGGCTGACGGCTTCGCAGATTTCCCGCACGTCAGGCAAGGCCGTGAGGCCGGGGACAAAGGCGCCGTCCGCCCCAGCCTGCTGGTACAGCTTGAGGCGGGTGATGCTGGCCTGGGCCGGCGTGCCTTCGACTTTCAGCTTGCGCAGGTAGACATCGGTGCGGGCGTTGATAAACAGCGGTGCGCCTTTGAGTGCTGTACGGATGGCGCGGATTTTTTCCGCCAGTAGCTCGGGCGCACCGCCGCCGTCTTCGAGGTTGATGCCAGCCGCCCCCACGGCGACCAGCTCGGCGGCCAGGCGGCCTACCTCGGCGGAGCTCTCGCTGTAGCCGTCTTCCATGTCGACGGTCAGGGGCAGGCTCAAGACACGGGTGATGCGGGCGACGGCATCGAGCAACTCGTCGGGCGGCAAGGCGCCGCCGTCGGCATAGCCGCAGGCCCAGGCGAGCGACGCGCTGCTGGTGGCGACGGCTTTGGCGCCGGACGCCTCAAAGATTTTGGCGCTGGCGGCGTCCCAGGCATTGGGCAGCAGCAAAACGCCGTGGGGCGCCTTGTGAAGTTGGGCAAATTGTTGGTAGTGAAGGACTTGCATGGCGGCTCCGTCGTTGTTGGCGGGATGGGAGAATCGAACCTCACAGCTTAGCAAGCCGGGCTGAAGCGGCTGGCCGTTTCAGGACCTTTCCTGCCCTATTTACTTCAGGTTACGGGTTGCGAAATTCCACCTCAAACCGGGCCAGGCCCGCGTAGTCAAACTGTGTGCGTTTTCCGAGGGGAAGCGTCAGCACGCCGGCATAGGAGCCCGTGATCACCGCCTGGCCCGCCAGCAGGCCGATGCCGCGTTCGCTCAGGAAATTGGCCAGCCAGTACAGCGGCGTGCGCGGGTCGCCGTTCGGGTGCCTGGCTTCGGCGGTTTGCGCAGGTTCTCCAGCGACTTGCCAGGTCAATTCAAATGCCGAGACATCGGGCCCGCCCAGTTCTGGCCCCAGCCACAGGCCGTTGTTGACCACGCCGTCGGCCAGCAGTTCGGGAAAAGGCAGGCTGCTGTGGTCCGTGTAGCGGCTGGCACAGATTTCCAGCGCGGCATGGACGGAGCCAATGGCTGCATCCACCTCAGCCTCGGTGTAGGGCTGCGCGCGCGGGGGCAGGTCTTTGGCCAGTACAAAAGCCAGTTCCGGCTCAACCACCACGGCGGCGGCACCTGCAGGAAAATGCACGGTGCATGTTGCGGCGCGGCTGAGGGTGGGCTGGTAAATGGGTGCGGCTACCAGCTTGCCGGGGCTGGGCGGTGAGGCCTTCCAGCCGGCCACCGGCTGGCCCAGCCGGCGGGTGACTTCCTGCTGCGCCTGCCAGCCGTCTTCCAGGTCGGCAGGACGGCAGCTGTCGGGCAAGCGTGGGCCCGCCTTTCCCGTGGTTCGCCTTGCTATTAATTCGATAGCTGCTTGCGCAAGTTTTTCGGGGGCTAGAGGCATATTTGACTTAAAAATCAGGGGTGTGAAGGTTTGGCTGCCTCCCGGGTGGCATGAAGGCAGTGTCCCGCAAGCGGGTGCGTTTCAGTGTAGCGGGCTTGCCTGGGGCCGAGACGTGTGCGTGCGCTTTTCCTCAACCCTCAGCGGGGTGCCTGGGCGCCTCGTACTTCCTTGTACTATTGACAGCTTCATACGCTTTTCTGTGCTGCCCTTCCTGTTCCTCCCTTCCAACATCATGAAAAACTCCCTGAGCCCTGCTTCCACCCTGCCTGTTGACGCCGCTGATGCCTTGCTGGTGGGGCGTGTCTGGATAGAAGGCACTGGCCCGGTGCTGGCTTTGGTCACACCCGACGGTGTGTATGACCTTTCCAGCGTCGCGCCGACCGCCAGCCAGCTGCTGGAATTGCCGGGTGTCGCCAAGGTTGTGCGGGCCGCTGCGGCGAAGCTGCCGCGGCTGGCGAGCACGGCCGAAGTGCTGGCCAATTCCGCTGAGGATGCGCATGACACCAGGCTGCCCTGGCTGTTGGCGCCATGCGACCTGCAGGCGCTGAAAGCCTCGGGTGTGACGTTTGTCGAATCGATGCTGGAGCGCGTGATTGAAGAACAGGCGGGCGGCGACGCCAGCAAGGCCGATGGAGCGCGCAAGGCGGTGATCGCCGTGATCGGCGAGAACCTGGGCAGCATCAAGCCCGGTTCGCCCGAAGCGGCCCAGCTCAAAGATGTGCTGATCGCCCAGGGCATGTGGTCGCAGTACCTGGAAGTGGGCATCGGCCCCGACGCGGAAATCTTTACCAAGAGCCAGCCGATGAGCGCGGTCGGCACGGGCGCCGAAGTGGGCATACACCCTGGCAGCGACTGGAACAACCCCGAACCTGAAGTCGTGCTGGCCGTGAACTCGCGCGGCGAGACCGTGGGCGCCGCTTTGGGCAACGACGTGAACCTGCGCGACTTTGAAGGCCGCAGCGCACTGCTGCTGGGCAAAGCCAAAGACAACAACGCATCGTGCGCGATCGGCCCCTTCATCCGCCTGCTCGACGAACGCTTCACCATCGACCATGTGCGCAGCAGCGACCTGAGCATCACCGTCACAGGGCCTGAGGGCTTTGTGATGAAGGGTGGCAGCTCGCTGAAAAAGATCAGCCGCGACCCGCTGGACCTGGTGGCGCAAGCCATTGGCGCCAACCACCAGTACCCCGACGGCTTCATGCTTTTCCTGGGCACCATGTTTGCCCCCACGCAAGACCGCCACGGCCCGGGCCAGGGCTTTACCCACGTGGTGGGTGATGTAGTGACGGTGGCCACGCCGCAGCTGGGCAGCCTGGTGAACCGCGTCACGACTTCCGACAAGGCTGCGCCGTGGACCTTCGGCATTTCGGCGCTGATGAAAAGCCTGGCCAAGCGCAAGCTGCTGTAAAAAAGGAGAGGGCGGATGCATACCTCTGCATTGGTGCTGTTTTCCGGCGGACAGGACTCCACCACCTGCCTGGCGCAGGCGTTGTCGAAATACGAACGTGTCGAGACGGTGGCTTTTGACTACGGCCAGCGCCACAAGGTAGAGCTGGAAGCGCGGCTCAATGTGCTGCGCGAAATCAAACAGCAGTTCCCACAGTGGGCCCACAAGATCGGTGAAGACCACCTGCTGGACCTGGCGG
>NZ_JBFUCA010000236.1:0-6373 GCF_056405475.1 Polaromonas sp. P1_G4 | reverse complement strand
TGGTTACCGTGAATTAGTTCACAAAAAATACAGCCCGCAAGTGTCGAATCACAACACCTGCAGGCACTTCGGAAACCTTGATTTTCAACGGGGCTGGCGATGAAGCGTATCGATCATGTGGGCGTGCACAGCATGTGGACTGGTGCTTTTTCTGTGCTCATGGTCATTTCGACAACTGCGCTGGCGCAGCAGGCCCCATCCACCATTGACCCCGGCCGGGTTCGCGAGCGTTTTGACTTCCAGCCCGAGCCCGGCGCCTCAGCGGCACCTCCGGAAATCAGGACCGAGCCAACAGGGCCTTTGCCTGAATCACTCAGGGCCATCAGGGTCACGCTCAGGCGCATTGATATTGAAAGCAGCACCGTACTGCCCGGTGGCGTCCTTCAGGCGAATGCGGACAGCTATACCGGACGGGAGATTTCCGGCAGCGAGATTCTGCAACTCGCGTCTTCGCTCACCGCGATGTACCGTAACGCAGGCTACATCCTGTCATTGGTGGTGGTGCCGCCGCAGTCTCTCGCCGACGGTACGCTCACCCTGCGTGTGGTTGAGGGCTACATCGACAAGGTGAACATTCGGGCGGGGGACGATGTCAGTGCCCATGTGAAGGAGCAGCTCGCAGCCATCGGCGAGAAGATCAGGGCGTCGCGGCCCATTCAGGGCCCCGTGCTTGAGCGGTACCTCCTGATCGCCAATGATTTTCCGGGTGTCGAGTTGCGCAGCGTGCTGGCCCCTGCGCATGCGCCGGGTGCGGCTGACCTCACACTGATCGCCAGCGTGAAGAAAGTCGAGGGCTTCGCTGCCGCCGACAACTATGGGTCGAAATACCTCGGCCCCGCCGAGATCGGCGTGGAAGTGAACATCAACCAGTTGCTGGGCGTCAACGACCAGTGGCGCTTTCGGGGCATGAGCAGCGGCAACTCCGAGCTGGCCTATGCACAAATTTCCTATAGCCAGGTAGTCACGACAGAGGGTCTCAAACTGTCCGCTGCCGTGTCCAGGGCTCGCACACGTCCGGGCGACATCCTGACGCCGTTTGATATGCGTGGCAACGCGGACACGACGACGGTCTCTGCTGCGTATCCGCTGCTTCGGACCCGCAATGAGAGCGTGACTGCAAGGGCAACGTATGAGCACACCGACGTGCAAACCGATGTGTTGGGCACCCGGGTAATTGAAGATCATCTCCGTGTGCTGCGCCTGGGGCTTGGGTGGCGAGTGCTTGACCGCCTGGGCGGGCAGAACTCGCTGGATGTGGATTTCAGCCAGGGACTGGGTGGCACCCAGGAATCCGATCCGCTCAAAAGCCGGGCAGGGGCCAAAGGGGTGTTCAACAAACTTACCTTCGATTACGAGCGTACCCAGCCTCTTGCTTCGAACCTTGCACTTACGCTGGGCCTGAGCGGGCAGTGGGCCAACACCCCCCTGCTTTCGTCGGAGCAATATGCGGTGGGCGGCCGGCGGTTTGGGCGGGCCTACGAGCCTGCTGAACTGGTGGGTGAGCGCGGGCTGGCGTTTCGCGCCGAACCTCGTTATTCCGGTTCCTCGGACTTCGCGGGCTTCAGGTCATGGCAGCTCTTTGCCTTCTATGACATCGGCAAGGTCTGGACGGTGGGCTGTACTTGTGTGGGCATGCCCAACAGCCAGAGCCTGGCATCGGCAGGGCTGGGGACTCGCCTCTTCCTTCCACGGAACGTGGTGGCTGCGGTGGAGATCGCCTGGCCCCTGACCAAACCCATCGCGAGTTACCAGCCCCACGGAAAAGACCCCCGGCTGCTGGGCACGCTGCTGGTGCGCTTTTGATGATTTGTTCAATGACTTTTCTTTGCCTCAAGAGGTGATCCATGAACGCTAAGCTGAACTCCCCGAGTGCTTCCACTTCCGGCCGGCGCCGGCGATCTTTTGCGCTGAAGGCCCTTCCGGCGGCGGTCGCCATGCTGTTCTCGCCGCCAGGCTGGCCGGTTGACATCGCCGGTGGCGCAGGCCTTCCCCAGAACGGCACGGTGTTTTCCGGCACGGCCTCAGGCTCGGTTTCGGGCAACCAGCTCACCATCAACCAGGGAACCGACCGCGCCGTGGTTAACTGGGGCTCGTTCGACATCAACCCCGGAAAGATGGTGCAGATCAACCAGCCCAACGCAAGCTCGGCCATGCTGAACCGCGTGACCGGTGACGCCAGCCCTTCCCAAATACTGGGCAGCCTTTCGGCCAACGGAACAGTGATGCTGATGAACCCCAATGGTGTGATGTTCGGGCAAAACGCCGTGATCAATGTGGGCTCGCTCATTGCCACCACGGGCAACATTGATGTCAACAACTTCATCAACACCGGCGGCGCACAGATCACCGGGGCCGTCGGCAGTATCACCAACCATGGCAGCATCACCGCGCAAAATGCCGGCCTGGTGGCTTTGGTCGCGCCGTCGGTCACCAACCACGGCAGCATCACCGCCACCGGCGGCACGATTGCCCTGGCCGGCTCAACCGCCGCCACGGTCACCGTGTCGCTCAACAGCGGACTTTATGAGTTCGCCATACCGGGCGGTGCAACGGGTTTGAGCGTGTCCAATATGAACCATGCCAGCCTGAACGGCGAGACCCTCTTGCTGGGCGTTGGCGATGCCGCCAACCTGCTGTCCGGCGTCATCAACCTGGAGGGCATTCAGCAAGCCAGCAATGCCATCGTGGTCAACGGCCATACGGTGGTTCTCAAGTCGGTACTGGACGCAACCCAGGTCAGCGGCAATGCAGGCCAGGTCGATGTGTACAGCGGGGCACGTATCCAGGACGCCGTCAACATTTCAAAGACAGGCACACCAGGAGCGGGGGGCTCTGTAGATGTTCACGGAGGCGCTTATGCCGAGCAGGTCACCCTGAACAAGGCCAACCTGACACTGACAGGCCTGGACGGCGCAAAAATCGTGGTCCCCGATGCCGGGCAGGTTAACGGCATCAGCATTACCGCCAACAATGTGACGGTCACCGGGATGGAGATCGCCGGGCCTGTTAACCAGCCRTACACAAGTTATGCGTGGGGCTCCAATATCAGCCGCGGCATTGCGGTGGCCAATGGCGTCACCGGTTTCACGATCAGCAACAACAACATCCATGACGTGCGCAACGGCATCCTGATCGACGGGCGCAACACGGGCAGTGTGACAGGCAACCGGATTGAAAATACCAAGAGCGCCATCTCCGTGCAGTACACCGACGGCAGCGGCATTGGCATGGCCGGCAACAGCCAGGGCCCGGTGGGCAACGAGTGGGGCCTGAACCTGCACCTGAACGGGCACGTGGTTGGATCGAATCCCAACCCTGTCTCCAACAGCATGCCCATCGCTGCCGCTCCTACCCTGTCACAGCAGCAGTCTCTGCTGGACCTGAGCGCGGCCAATGGCGGCTGGTCCGTGCAGGACCAGGCGTACACATCGTCCAACCGCACGCACGTGACGGTGGCTACCACGGGCTCTTCGGGCGCACAGGGCAGCGTACTCACCCCGCTGGGAAGCATCCAGGGCGGCGTGGATGCCGTGGTCACGGGCGGCACGGTGAACGTGGCGGCCGGCAACTACAGCGGCAGCGTCAACATCACCAAGTCGCTGACGCTGGACGGCGCGGGGGTGGGGCAGACGGTGCTGCAGTCCGCCGCCGCAGGCAGCGGCGACGCGGTCACTATCAACAATGCTTCCAACGTGACGCTCTCCGACCTGTCGATTGCCGACTACCTGTACGGCTTGCGCATCAACGGTACATCCAACGACGTGACCGTCAATCGCGTGGCTTTCAACAACAACACCTTCGGCATGCGCAACGGCACCACGACCCGGGCCGACAACTTCCGCATGCTCAACAGCACCATCACCGGCGGACAGATCGGTGTGCAGACCTACAACGGTTACCAGATGGTCGGCGGCGCTCCGGTGGCCACGGGCTCTTTTGAGAACGCATTGTTTGAGAACGTCACGGTGGACGGCCCCAGCTTCAAGGGCTTTTATCTTGAAACCGCGAACAACCTGACTCTCAGGAACGTCGCCGTCCTGAATGCCGGCAACTATGGGGCGCCTGCATCTTCATCGCTGCATAAACGTTATGGCGCCGGCATCGACATCAATCTGAAATACGACAACTTCAATGCGATCAATTTTGACAACGTGACGGTCAAAAATTCTGGCGCGAGTTCGGGTGATCCGACGGCTGCGGCGGTGGTCATCAAAACACGCGGAATCGCCGGTGACAGCGCCGATTACACGGCCGCACCGGCCAGCCTGCAAAGCGTCAACATCTCCGGCGGCAGCATCGAGGGTTCCAGCCGGACAGGCATACGCTTTGAAACCATGAGCAATGGCCATGGCGGCCAGCCCACGGTCGCCATCAGCGGCGGCACCCAGTTCAAGAACAACGGGCAGGACATCTCGGTGGACGCTGTTGCGGTTGATGCTCGCGGCGCTGTCTTCGACGGTGCGGCCGACGGTTTTGCCATCGAAGACCGCGTGACCCATGCGCTCGACACCACCGGGCGAGGCCTGGTGACATGGACGGACGGCAATGTCTATGTCACGCAGGCCAGCGGCAGCATCCAGAGAGGCGTCAATGCCGTGGTTGCCGGCGGCACGGTCAATGTGGGCGGCGGCACTTATGTGCAGCCCTCCACGCTGGTGGTCGACCGTAGCGTGACGCTGGCCGGTTCGGGCCAGGGATCGACCGTGATCGACGCACGCGGCGTCAGCGGCTACGGTATCAACGTGACAGCCGACAATGTCTCGCTGAAGGACTTCACACTTTACGGCCCGAGTGCCAACGTAGCCGGGTCCTACGGCATCAAGGTAGCACCCGTCGGAGACGCATCAGCGCGGCTGCGCAACTTCTCCATCAGCAACGTCACCAGCCGGGGCGCGGGCCGGGCCGAGCTGGACCTCAATGGCGTTGACGGCGCGCTGATCGACCGTGTGACGGCCGACGGCGCCCCGGTGGGCAACAACACCGGCAGCACGCAGGGCGCCGGCATCCAGCTGACCGACAGTGCCAACGTCACCGTCAGCAACTCGACCACCCGCAACAACGCCTGGGGCGGCCTGGCGCTTTACCAGGCCAACCGTCATTACAACCAGCAGGTGAAAAACATCACGGTGGCGAACACCAACTCTTTCACCGAACGCAACCCGGTGTACATGCAGGATGAATCAGCGAGCCTCAACTTTGGTGCGCTCAACATTCAGGGCTTTGACTTTGCTGTACGCAATGCCGGCACGGCGGACAACAACTACCAGTACACCTGGCTGCAGGCTTCGCAACAAAATGCACTGGACTATGCCGTCAACCTGGGTAGCGCGGGTTCCAGCTACGTCCAGGGCTGGAACGGTGCGCAGGCCACGCAGGACTTCCAGGTGGGTATTGGCAACCTTCTGGGCGGCGGGACCCAGGCACTGTCCATCGGGACGGCCATGGGCAATGCGGCAACCGGCGCCAATATCCGCGTAGGCGCCGGCACCTATGCCGAGGACGTGGTCGTAAACAACCCCTACAACCTGTACTTCGGCGGCTCGACCCTGCACGGCCTGACGCTCAATGCCGGCGCGGGCGGCTCCGGCGTCAGCGGCAACGTCACAGTGGACGGTGCGGGTGGCATCCTGTTCAATGCCCCGGTGAACCTGCTGGGCGACACAACGCTGGCAACCCTGGGCGCCAACATTACGCTCAACGGCGATGTGCAAAACGCCGGCAGCGCAGCCCGCGCGCTGCGGCTCGTCGCTGGCTCGGGCAGCACCCGCGGCAATGTGCACATGGTGACGGGCGGCACGGAGACCAACGCGCTCGGCCGGTTTGAGGTTGTGGCCAGTGACTTCAGTCTGGACAGCACCTTGTGGGTAAAAGGCTACGGCATTGACGCACTCGGCAGTGTTGCCCTGAGCAACCACACGCTGCGCGGGCAGGACGCCACACAGTCCAACACTCTGAACGCCGGCGGCGACGTGAGCGGCTCCACCATCAGCCTGGGTGCCGTCCAGGTCACCAGCGGCGGCGATGTCTCGGCCAACGTCACCGCCAGCGAAGTGGCGGTGGCCGCCGTAGGCGACGTAAGCGGCACCACCACCAGCCAGGGCAATGTGCAGATCAGCAGCAGTACCGGCGACATCAGCGGCAACATCACCGGCAACAACGTTGTCGTGCAGGCTCAGGGCGACGTAAGCGGCACTACCACCAGCCAAGGCAATGTGCAGATCAGCAGCAGCACCGGCAACGTCAGCGGCAACATCAGCGGCAACAATGTGGTGGTGCAGGCGCAGGGCGACGTGAATGTCGTGGTCACTGCCAGCAACTCGGCATCGCTGGCCGGCGACACCGTGGTGGCCAACGTGGTTGCGCCCATCATGGC
>NZ_JBFUCA010000235.1:0-6378 GCF_056405475.1 Polaromonas sp. P1_G4 | reverse complement strand
GGGCGACGTCCAAGAAAGCCAAAACCGGCTTTGCCAAAGACAAGGAACTGGTTGCACTCGGCGAGCGTATCTACCGCGGCGGCGTGCAGGACCGCCAGATCGCAGCCTGCGCAGGCTGCCACAGCCCGACTGGCGCCGGCATTCCTTCCCAATATCCCCGCCTGAGCGGCCAGCATTCTGAGTACACGGTGACGCAGTTGACGGCTTTCCGTGACGGCGGCCGCGGCAACAGCCTGCCCATGAGCCAGGTGGCTGCCAAGCTGAACGACCGTGAAATCCGTGCGCTGGCCGACTACATTGCCGGCCTGCGTTAAGCAAAGTACAGCAAAGGACTGGCAGGCGAGCGTTTTTTTGCTGAAAGTACCCGCAGGCTGCCTGCAGTATTGAACCCAAGCCTCCAAAACCAATCACACCAAGGCGGGTCTTTCTGATGAAAGCCCGCCTTTTTTCTTTTTCCCTTCTTTTTCTGGTTCGCAGGCTTTCCTGAGCCAACCGCAGGTTCCATTTCAAGCATGACAGTTTCCACCGAGGGTATGAAAGTCAATTGGGGCTCCCGCAGCTGGCGGGCGGCGGTGGAACTGCTGTCGTCCATGCGGTTTTCCATTTCGCTGCTGACGGTGATCTGCATCGCGTCGATCATCGGCACGGTGCTCAAGCAGGCAGAGCCGCTGGGCAACTACGTGAACCAGTTCGGTCCGTTCTGGGCGCAGGTGTTCAGCCTGCTCAGCCTCAACACCGTGTACAGCGCCTGGTGGTTCCTGCTGATCCTGGCTTTTCTGGTGGTCTCTACTTCTTTGTGCATTGCGCGCAACGCCCCCAAGATCTTCGCGGACCTGAACCAGCTCAAGGAAAACGTCAGGGAGCAAAGCCTCAAGGCCTTTGGCCACCGTGCCGAGGCCGCATTGGCCGAGTCACCCGAAACGGCTGCGCGCCGCATTGGCCAGACGCTGGTGCAAAGCGGCTGGAAAGTGAAGCTGCAGCAGCGCGCCGGCAACGGCTGGATGGTGGCGGCCAAAAAAGGCGCGGCCAACAAACTGGGCTACATCGCAGCGCACAGCGCCATCGTGCTGGTCTGCGTGGGCGGCCTGCTCGACGGCGACATGATCGTACGCGCGCAGATGTGGCTGAACGGCAAGTCGATTTATGCCGGCGGCGGACTGATTGCCGACGTGCCGGCCCAGCACCGGCTCAGCGACAAAAACCCGACGTTTCGCGCCAACCTGCTGGTGGCTGAAGGCACGCAGTCCAGCACCGCCATCCTGAACCAGCCGGGCGGCGTATTGCTGCAGGAACTGCCGTTTTCCATTGAGCTCAAAAAATTCATCGTTGAGTATTACTCGACCGGCATGCCCAAGCTCTTTGCCAGCGACATCATCATCCACGACAAGGAAACTGGCGAAAAGATTCCGGTGCGGGTGGAGGTCAATCACCCGGCCAATCACCGCGGTATCGAGATTTACCAGTCGAGCTTCGACGACGGCGGCTCCAGCGTGACGCTCAAGGYCATTCCGATGGCCGCGGCCAGCAAGCCGTTTGAAATTCAGGGCACGATCGGCGGCTCCAGCGGCCTGACCAACGGGCAGGGCGATGGCGCCGAAAAGCTGACGCTGGAATACACCGCGCTGCGGGTCATCAACGTGGAAAATTTTGCGTCGGGCGGAAGCATGGGTTCCGGCGCCGATGTGCGCAAGGTCGACCTGCACCAGGCGATTGACACACGGCTCGGCGCGGCGAACAAGACCGTGACGCAAAAAGAGCTGCGCAACGTGGGCCCCAGCGTGAGCTACAAGTTGCGCGATGCGTCCGGACAGGCCCGTGAATTTCACAACTACATGTTGCCGGTCAAGACGGACCCGGCGGAAGACAGCCCTGCGGTCTACCTGATGGGTGTTCGCGAGACACCGTCTGCACCCTTCCAGTACCTCCGGATTCCGGTGGACGCCGAAGGCGGCATGGAAACCTTTTTGCGGCTGCGTGCCGCGCTCGCCAATCCGGCGCAGCGTGAGCTGGCGGTCAGGCGCTACGCAAGCCAGGCCATTGGCCGGGAACGGCCGGAGCTGATGCAACAGCTCGCCGCGTCGACATCGCGGGCGCTGGCTCTTTTTGCCGGTGACGTTGCAGACGCAGCGGGCGCCGCGCAAGGTTCGACGGGCAAGCCCAAAACCGCTGCAGGCCTGCAGGCCATCTCTGACTTTATGGAAGCCAATGTGCCCGAAGCCGAGCGCAACCGTGCCGGCGAGGTGCTGATCCGCATCCTCAACGGTGCCTTGTTTGAGCTGACGCAGATGACGCGTGAGCAGGCCGGGCTCAAGCCGTTGGGTCAGGATGAAAAGACGCGGGCTTTCATGTCGCAAATGGTGCTGAGCCTGTCGGACGCCAATTTTTACCCCGCGCCCATGGCGTTTGAGCTGAAAGACTTCACCCAGGTCCAGGCCAGTGTGTTCCAGGTGGCGCGTGCACCGGGCAAGACCATCGTCTACCTGGGTTGCGCCTTCCTGATCCTGGGGGTGTTCGCCATGCTTTACGTGCGCGAACGCCGCGTCTGGGTCTGGCTGGCGCCGCGCGGCGCAGGGGGCGGTCAGGCAGAAGATGGCAATGTTGTGGGTTCAATGCCAGAATCGGCCGAAGGCCACAGTCAGGCCACCATGGCCTTGTCGACCAACCGCAAGACCATGGACGGCGACAAGGAGTTTGAGATGTTGAAAACGAAACTGTTGCAGGCGCCTTTATGAATACCTCCACGATCAACAACACCGCGGTGAACACCACCACGCTGAAGGCGGGCGGCGACAGCACGCTGAGCCTGAACGAGGGCTATTTCGCCCGGCGTAATGTGCTGGATTGGGTGTTTGCTGCGCTGGTCGCCGGCGGCTTTCTGTATGCCTTCGCCCGCTACAGTGATTTCATGGATGTCTATGAAAAAGGCATCCTGTTCGCGGCCATTCCGGCGGCTATCGCCATGGGCTGGTTCTGGCGGCCGCTGCGGGTACTGATGATGGTGGTCAGCGCCTTCGCGCTGCTGGGCATTGCGTCGTACCAGGGTGACCTGGCGCGCGCCGAGCAGGTGTTCTGGCTCAAATACTTTCTCTCCAGCCAGTCGGCCATTTTGTGGATGAGCGTGCTGTTCTTCATGAGCACGATTTTTTACTGGCTGGGCATGTTTGCCAAAGGCCAGAGCAGCACGTTGGAGTCGCTGGGCTCCAAAATTGCGTGGGTGGCGATCGGCATGGCGCTGATCGGCACGCTGGTGCGCTGGTACGAAAGCTACCTGATTGGCGCAGACGTCGGGCACATCCCGGTCAGCAACCTGTACGAGGTGTTCGTGCTGTTCTGCTGGATGACGGCGGCCTTCTACCTCTACTTTGAATCGCAGTACAACACCCGCGCGCTCGGCGCTTTCGTGATGCTGGTGGTCAGTGCCGCGGTCGGTTTTTTGCTCTGGTACACCGTGATACGCGAAGCCCATGAAATCCAGCCGCTGGTGCCTGCCCTCAAAAGCTGGTGGATGAAGCTGCATGTGCCGGCCAATTTCATCGGCTACGGCATGTTCTCGCTGGCTGCCATGGTGTCGCTGTCCTATCTCATCAAGCAGCAGGCCAACGAGACGCGCTGGCACCGGCTCACGCCGCTGTGGCTGCTGGGCGTGGTGCTGTGTTTTGTCCCTGTCGTGTTTCGCAGCAAGTCGCCGGCCGAAGTGGGCGGCAGCTACTACTGGGTAGGTTACCTGGCCGTGTCGGGGCTGATCGCCGCCGGCATCCTGGTGGGCCGCAAGCGCATTGCCGCGCGCCTGCCCAGCTTTGAAGTGCTGGACGACGTGATGTACAAGGCGATTGCCGTCGGCTTTGCCTTTTTCACCATTGCCACCGTACTCGGCGCCTTGTGGGCGGCCGAGGCCTGGGGCGGCTACTGGAGCTGGGACGCCAAGGAAACCTGGGCGCTGATTGTCTGGCTCAACTACGCGGCCTGGCTGCATATGCGGCTCATGAAGGGCCTGCGCGGCACCGTCGCCGCCTGGTGGGCGCTGGTCGGGCTGGCAGTTACCTCGTTTGCTTTCCTGGGCGTCAACATGTTCCTGTCGGGGCTGCACAGTTACGGAACCTTGTAACTGCCTGCGAGTCTTTTAGAAGCCCTGGCTGAATCCCTGTAAGAAGTTGCTGCGTATTCAGACTAACCCTCAACGGATTTCAAGGACTCATATGCTCATCAAGACCCATGCCGATGGTTTCGACCACCTCGTTCCCAGCGAGATTACGCCGCGCGGCATCTACCATGGCCGTCGCGACCTGATCAAACTGATGGCCACAGGTGCCGCGGGCGTGRCCATGGCCAGCTGGGCGGGCCGCCAGGCGATGGCGCAGACGGTACAAAAACCCGGCAAGCTGGCGGCGCTGGCCGGCGGCAAATCGGCGGTGGCCGGTGCGGTGACCATGGAAAAGATCACCGACTACAAAGATGCCTCTACCTACAACAATTACTACGAGTTCGGCACCGACAAGGCCGACCCAGCCAAGAACGCCCACACGCTGGTGACCAAGCCCTGGTCGGTGGCCGTCGAAGGCCTGGTCAAGCAGCCCAAGACCTTCACGCTCGAAGACCTGATCAAGCTCGCACCGCAGGAAGAGCGCATTTACCGCCTGCGTTGTGTCGAGGGCTGGTCCATGGTGATCCCGTGGGTGGGGTATTCGCTGTCGGAGCTCATCAAGAAGGTCGAGCCGCTCGGCAACGCCAAATACGTTGAATTCGTCACCCTGGCCGATCCCAAGACCATGCCGTTTGTGGGCTCCCGCGTGCTCGACTGGCCGTATGTGGAAGCCCTGCGCATGGACGAAGCCATGCACCCGCTGGCGCTGCTGGCTTTCGGCATGTATGGCGAAGTGCTCCCCAACCAGAACGGCGCACCGGTGCGCATGGTGCTGCCCTGGAAGTACGGCTTCAAGAGCGGCAAGAGCATCGTCAAGATCCGCTTTACCGACAAGGAGCCGCGCACCGCCTGGAACAAGGCCGCGGCGCAGGAATACGGCTTTTATTCCAATGTGAACCCGGACGTCGACCACCCTCGCTGGAGCCAGGCCACCGAACGGCGTATCGGTGAAGACGGCCTCTTTGCCAAGAAGCGCAAAACGCTGATGTTCAATGGCTATGAAGCGCAAGTGGGCCAGCTCTACGCGGGCATGGACCTCAAGAAGAACTTCTAAAAGATATGGCCCCCACGCTTGTCGCTTCGCGTACTGCGCTGCCCCCCGAGGGGGCCGCTGCGCCTGCGGCCCGGCAAAGCCGGTTCCGCGGCCCCTGCTGGGTTGGGACGCACGCTGCGCTGTGTTTCGATGTAGGTCGACCCGGCGGTGGATTGCTGTGATGTCGACAGCGCAAAAATGGTTGCTGCACCCTGCCGCCAAACCGGTGCTGTTCCTCGTCTGTCTGCTGCCCTTTGTCTGGCTGTTCTACGGCGCCTTCACCAACCAGCTGGGCGCCAACCCGGCCGAGGCGTTGATACGCGCCACCGGCGACTGGACGTTACGCTTTATCTGCATCGTCCTGACGGTCACGCCGCTTCGGGTCATCACCAGCACGCCTGCACTGGCGCGCTTTCGGCGCATGCTGGGGCTGTTCGCGTATTTTTATGTCGTCGTCCACCTGCTGAGCTACAGCTGGTTCGACATGGGCTTTGACTTTGCCGATATTGCCAAAGACATTGCCAAGCGGCCTTTCATCCTCGTGGGGTTTTCGGCCTTTGTGTTACTGACGCCCCTGGCGGCAACGTCCTTCAATGCGGCCATCAAAGCCATGGGTGCCAAACGCTGGCAGTGGCTGCACAAGCTGGTCTACATGATCGCCGGGCTGGGGCTGCTGCATTTTTTCTGGATGCGCGCCGGCAAGAACAATTTTGCCGAAGTGTTCGTTTACGCTGCGATCATCGCCGTACTGCTCGGCTGGCGTGTGCAGCAGTTCTTGAGGAAAAAGAGGCTGAAACCCATATACGACGTGCGCAACCAGCTATCATAATGATAGCGATGTGCGCTGATCGACACTGATCCGATGAGGCGCGCGCTTGCCCCGGGCGTGGTTCCGGATTAGCCCGCTACCAGCTGTTCCTGCCGCATCTGGTCTTCAGCGGTTTCCCGCCGGCGTATGAGGTGCACTTCGACACCGTCAACCAGCAGTTCAGCGGCCCGGCCACGTGTGTTGTAGTTGCTGGCCATGCTCATGCAATACGCACCTGCCGACATCACAGCCAACTGGTCACCCGCCGCGACAGACAACACGCGGTCGCGGCCTATCCAGTCGCCGCTCTCGCAGACCGGGCCCACGACGTCATACGTCGCTTCGGCGGTCTTGCCTTCGGCCAATACGGGGACGATGGCGTGGAAAGCCTGGTAC
>NZ_JBFUCA010000234.1:0-6422 GCF_056405475.1 Polaromonas sp. P1_G4 | reverse complement strand
GCCCCACACCAGGCGTATGGTTTCCTCAATGACCAGCGCCGCACCGAAGGTCAGCAGCAGGCCATAGAGCGGGTCACGGCCATAAGTGCGCCGCATGCACAGCTCCAGCAACAAGCCGAAAATACCCACCAGGATGGGCGCAAGAATGAGTGCCGCCAGGTAACGCGTTCCCAGCGGCAAACTCATGTACCAGGCCTGCAGGTTCGGGAACATGCCCAGCTGCGGTGCGATCAGGAAAAGCGCGAAGTACATGCCCAGCGCAAACAGCGAGCCGTGCGCCAGGTTGATGGTTTCCATCACCCCCACGATGAGCATGAAGCCCAACGCGATGAGTGCGAACAACAGGCCCAGCGAGATGCCGTTGACGAGGTGCGGAATAAGCTGGAGCAGAAAATCCATGTCGGTCTTTGAAGATGGAGGGCCAGTCAGACTTCGTAGCTGGGGGTCGCGTCGTAGCTCTCAAGCTTGCAGGCGCCGCCGGCATCCTTGTCCGCCACATCCTTGGGATCGGCCTGTGTGAGGATCTTGAAGATGTCGTCTTTCTCGGCGGGCTGGTCGTTGTAGGTCGCCATGTAAATCGTCTGCTGACACTGGTGGGTGACGGGATCCATCCACGCGTCGTAGTGCTGCAGGCGGTCGGCCGCGCTCATCTTGCGGCCTTCGAGCTTTTTGATCACGGCAATGTTGTTGGTGGTGCCGGCCTCTTCCACACAGCGCAGCAGCTCGCGCGTGGCCATATAACCGTTGTGATACACATTGCCCGGCACGCGAATCGCCATGCCAGGGAACTGCTTCTGGTATGCCGCCACAAACTCTTTGACGCCCGGCAGGCCCAGGCGCCAGTACCACGTGGTGCCGAAGACGCCGAAGATGGCCTCGGGGCCCAGACCGTAGACATCGGGCCAGTCCTGCTGGTTGTTGATCCACGCCATGGACTGGTTCATCTTGAGCTGCACAACTTGCTGGCGCAGCGCCTTGATGTCGTCACCGCCCACCGCCGTGGCCACCACATTGGGCTTGAGCTGTTGCAGCTTGAGCAGGTAGGACGAGAAGTCGCGGGTGTTTTGCGGCACCAGCAGCTCCTCAACGATGCGCCCGCCGTTGGCTTCCACGATCGCGCGTGTCGCCTTGGAGGTGGTGTGGCCCCACACATAGTCGTTGGTCAGCAGCACCCAGTTCTTGCCGCTGGCCTTGATGGCGTTCTTGACGATCGCGTTGGAAAAGTTGGTGCCGTTGCCGTCCCAGACGAACTTGGTGCGGTGGCAGTCCTTGCCGGCCTCGGTCGGGCTGCTGGAGTTGGTGTTAAAAAATACCGTGCCGTATTTCTGCGCAACCTGCGAGATGGCATTGGAGACGCCTGAGTGCACTGCACCGATCAGAAAGGAGGCCTCATTGCGCGTGATCATGCGTTCGGCCACGCGCGAGCCGGTGGCCGGTGTCGTTTCCGTGTCAATATGGATGGCCTCAATGCGCCGGCCCAGCACACCGCCCTTGTCGTTAAATTCCTTGATCGCCATCATGGCGCCCAGGCGCTCTTCGGCGCCCGAGGCTGCATACAGGCCCGAAGCGTCCATGGTCAGGCCAATGGTCAGCGGTTTCTTCTGGCCGGTCTGCGCCCAGGCGTGGTTGTGCTTCCACGGCCCCATGAAGGGCGCCGCGCCGTACAGGCCCGCCCCCACCAGCGCCAGGCTTGAGTGCTTGAGCAGCGCGCGGCGCGAGGTGGCCTTGCTGTCGGATTGGGATTCAGGTGTTGCGTGGTTGTTCTTGATGTCGCTCATGGTTTTGTCTCCTGCGTGTAAATGGGTCAAACGGGTTGGCTTAACGGGGAACGATCTTGACGTCGTTGAGTTTTTCCTGTGCTTCGAAAAGGGAGGCGATCAGCTTGTCGCCGTAACCAGCGTTGCTGGCCTGGATCAGGCTTTGGTGCGTGGCCTCACCCATGAAGCTGGTGACGGGCAGCATCTCGGCCAGATGGGTGTAGTAGCGCAAATCTTTTTGCGCATTGGCGATGCCGAACTTGAAGCCGGTGACGTCGCCTTCCTTGAGCGTTTTCGTTGCCATCATCTGAAAGATGCCGCAGTTCACGCCCCCGGCCGAGATCACGTCATAGAGGCGGTTGAGGTCCAGCCCGCTTTTGGCCGCCACCGCAAAGGCCTCGGCAATCGAGGCCGCAAAGCTCATGGCCATCATGTTGTTGACCAGCTTGAGCACGTGGCCGTGGCCGGGCGGGCCGACGTGGAAGATGTTTTCGCAAAAGGCCTTGAGCACCGGCTCCAGCGCCTTGAAGTCCTCAGGCTCGGCGCCGACCATGGTGTTGAGCCTGCCTTCCTCGGCTTCCTTGGGCGTGCGCGCCAGCGGCGCATCGACCAGCTTGATGCCTTTGGCCGCGAGGTCGTTGCGGATGCGGGTGCTGGAAGCGGGCTCGGCGGTGGAGGTGTCGACCACGATCAGGCCTTTGCGGCCGCCGTCCAGCAAGCCGTCCTTGCCGTAGACAATCTCTTCGACCTGGGGCGAGCCCGTGACGCAGATGAACACGATATCGCTGGCCTGCGCGCATTCGGCGTTGGTCCTGGCCTCTTTCGCGCCGGCGGCAATCAGGTCGGCCAGGTTGTCCCTGTTGCGGTTGACCTTGAAGGTGAGGGCGAAGCCCTTGGCCAGCAGATTCCTGGCCATGCCGTGGCCCATCATGCCGATGCCGATGAATCCGATTTTGGGTATTGTCATGTTTGTCTCCGTTTTCTTTCCCGTTGTGGCTTGTCTGTTCTGTCTGTTGCGTTTGGCGGCTTAGTTCACGGCCTCAGTGGCGGCTACTGAAACAGTGGCCCCTGCGCCCGCCCTCGCCTGGTCCCACAGCGAGATCAGCCGCGCATAGCGCTCGGCAATGGCCTTGACCACCGCCGCGTCGTCCATGGCGCCTGAGAACCAGCCAGTTGCGGCATCGGCAAAGATCGAGCGCCCCACGGCAAAGCCGCGGCAGATGGCGTGCGGCGCTGCGATTCGAAAGCTCTGATCCAGTTTTTCCTCGCTGGCCTCCAGGCCCAGCACCAGCACACCGCGGCAATGCGGGTCGTGCTGCGCCACCACGGCCGCGATCTTTTCCCAGGCAGCCGCACTAACGGCTGGCGGCAGCTTCCACCAGTCGGGGAAGATGCCAGCCTGGTAGATTTGTTCGAGCGCCATCGGTACGGTGTCGCCATCCGCGGGCATGTCCTTGGGTGGGATCACCTCGATGAGGAACTCGTGAAAGCTGTCCACGCTGGCTCGCTGCAGGTCGGCCAATTTGGCCAGCTGGCTGTCGCGCAAGGCCGGCTTGTCATGCGGGTGGTAATACACCAGGCATTTGGCGACGTGCTCGCTGGGCCAGGTTCGCATGACCGCACCCAGGCCGGCGCCGGCTTCGAACTGCAGCGGTCGTGAACCCGGCAGCTCGACCGGCCTTGCGACCCACCAGCCTTTGCCGGTCACCGTTGGAAGCACCTCTTCACCAAAGCGTCCGTCAACGATCACGCCGACGCCACTGCGCTGGCCGGCTCCAAGCCGCGCACCTTCGGCGATCAGGGATTTGAAAAGGGGGATGCGTTCGCTAGGCGCGCCATGGCGTGCCGCTACCTCTTCCAGCTGCTTGCGGTGGTCGAACGCCAGGATGACCAGTTCTTCCCAGCGGCGTGTGCGCGTGCTGACACGGTGCAGGTGTTCGAGCTGCGCGTCTTCGCGCAGGCGCCGGGTGGCCGAGCCATGCATCAAGAAAAACTGCAACTCTTCCCAGCTCGCCATGGCCGGCGCGCAGCCATGGCGCGACACCACCAGCGCGCCGCAGGCGTTGGCATAGGCGCAGCAGCGTGTGAGCGGCTCCCCCGGGATCCAGCCGCGCAGAAACCCCGACATGAACGCATCGCCGGCGCCCAATACGTTGTAGACGTCCACCGGAAAGCCGGGGCCTTGCAAACCTTTTTCCAGTGAATCGGGAATCGCACCGTCGAACACCACGCAGCCCATGGGCCCGCGTTTGACCACCAGCGTGGCCTGCGTCAACTCGCGCAAGCGGCGCAGGGCTGCGAGCGTGTCGGTGCTGCCCCCGGCGATGTGAACTTCTTCTTCAGTACCGACCACCAGATCGCAGTGACCGACGACGGTTTGCAGATGCGCGCTGACCTCGCCGGAAGGTACAAAGCGCTGCTCGCCCATGCCCGGGCTGGTCAGGCCCCATAGCACGGGTCGATAATCGATATCGAGCACCACGCGCGTGCCCGCGGCTTTGGCCATCATCATGGCGCGCTTGCAGCTTTCATAGGTGAGCGGCTGCGACAGGTGCGTGCCCGAAATCAGGAGCGCCTTGGCCGAAGCAATGAAGGCCGCATCGAAGTCGTCTGGACTGATCGCCATGTCGGCGCAGTTGTCGCGGTAGAACACCAGCGGAAAAGTGTCGCGGTCCTGGATTCCCAGAAACACCAGTGCCGTCAGGCGCTTGGGATCGGTGGCGACATGGCTCACGTCCACGCCTTCGGCCGCCAGGGTTTCGCGCACAAAACGGCCATTGTGCTCGTCACCCACACGGGTCAGCATGGCGGGCTTCAGACCCAGGCGCGCCACGCCCACCGCGGTGTTGGCCGGCGAGCCACCCAAATATTTGGTGAAGCTCTGCATGTCTTCAAGACGGCCCCCGATTTGCTCGCCATACAGATCCACCGCGGCGCGGCCGACACAGATCAGATCCAGCGGGCGGCTCATACGGCCCCCTTGCGAGTTGGCTTGGCTGCGGTCTTGCTGTTCCTGGTTTTGGCTTTCGCTGCGCTCTGCTCAGCCAGTTGATGACCGGTGCTGACCACCAGCGCCTGTGCCAGACACAGCGGTGCGACCAGCGAGCGGAACGGCTTGGAGGAATCGTCGGCCAGCTCCAGGCAAACCTTGGCATGCGCCTTGAGCGGCGAGAGGGGACCGTCGGTAATGGCAATTACCAGCGCTCCCAGTTTGGCGGCCTCTGCTGCAGCCGCGATGACTTCGGGCGAATAGTTGCGAAAGCTGGCGGCGATCAACACATCGCCGGGCGCAACGGAGCGCAGGCTTTCGCGCAGCATGCCGCCCGTTCCGTCGAGCAGGTGGGTGCGCAGTTCGAGCTGGCTCAACGCATAAGCGAGGTAGCCCGCCACCGGAAAAGCGCGGCGCTGGGCCAGCACATGGATGCGCGGCGCCGAGGCCATGAGCTTGACAGCCGCTTTCAGGTCGGCCTGGGCGATGCTTTCCTCGAGGTGGCCGAGTTCGGCCACCGATTCGCCCACCAACTGGTGCAGTACACCGGCCGGTGCGCGCTCGCCGTTGAGCTGCTTGCGCCGCATCTGGTCTATGCGTTCGCGGTAGCTGTCGGAACGCTCCAGCAGGTGGCCGCGGAACACCTGCTGCATTTCGGAGAAGCCGCCATAGCCCAGCGCGTTGGCGAAGCGGATCATGGCCGAAGGCTGCACCTCGGTGGCCTCGGCCACCGTCGCCACCGTGCCCAGCGCCAGGTCGTTGGGCTGCTCGAGCGCGAAGCGCGCGATGCGCTGCAGCTGCTTGGACATGTCCGGGTAAATCCGGCCAATCAGCGCCTTGAGTTCTTCGTAAGTCGTTGCAGAGTCCATATGTCGTTGCCGCCTCGGGAATGCGATGGACGGGCCGGGCCTGCGTCGCATCAAATTAGAATAGATATTCTTGCTTATTTAAATAATAGAACGTATATTCTGTTGTGTCCAGCCCATTTTCAGCACTTGTTTTTCTAGCTCCACTCATTCACCCAGAAAAACCGAAGAGACAAGGTCCCCATGCAACTCGCTTCCGGCCGCGCGCCRCTGATCCCTCTGCCGATGCTCGCCACATTGCTGGTGCTGCTGTCCACGCCGCTGTGGGTGGGCCGCGTCGGGCTGTACCAATACCTGGCCCTGGAAATCATGATCTGGGTGTTGTTTGCGATGGGCTACAACCTGCTCCTGGGTTTCACCGGCCTGCCCTCCTTCGGGCACGGTGCATTCTTTGGCGCGGGCGCCTACGCCTTCGGCCTGCTGCAACTCAAGGTCTGGCCCAACCTGTGGTTCGACCTGGCCGGCGCGGTGCTGGTCACAGCGGCGCTCGGCGCGCTGGTGGCGCTGTTCATCTCACACAGGCGCGGCATTTATTACGCCTTGCTCACCATCGCATTCGGCCAGGTGTTCTGGTTCATCGCCAACAAATGGCATACCGTCACGGGCGGTGAAGACGGGCTGCTGAACATCAAGCGCCTGCCGGCCGAKTTTGGTTTTGTGTCTTTCAATCTCTCCGGCAACAACGCCCTCTTCTTCTTTTGCCTCGTGCTGTTCGGGTTGGTGCTGCTGGTGCTGTGGCGGCTGATCCATTCGCCATTGGGTCGCATCTTCAGTGCCATCAAGCAGAACGAGACCCGCGCCGCCTTTGTG